>NZ_JBFRDQ010000047.1:0-41610 GCF_052113865.1 Allobosea sp. TAB14
GCTTGAATGCGCCGTGCCGGATGCCGTGGCGGGTTTGCGCCAGACGAAGGAGCACGAGCAAGGGCGGTCGAACATGGTCAATCCCTCCCCGCGCCTGCTGAAGGGCGTCATCGAGGCCTTCGAGAGAGCTCCGCTGACACGCCGGGTTTCGACGGAGATGGATGTGACCGCGGGGTCGGCGAAACAACGCTGGATGCCGGATACGAGCCGCAGCGGCATGGATCAGGTGACCGGCGCCATCGCGCGCCAGATCGGGGAAGCGGGCCTCGGCCCGTAGACCGCACGTCCCGAGCCGGGCCTCGCACCCGGAGAACCACCCCAAGACGGGATATGATCGCGGCTTTGCCGAGATCGCAGCCGCTCAATCCAGCGGCTTCTGCTCGGCAATCGCCTCGGCCGTCAGCTTGCGCTTGCTGACCGGCGCGTGGCCGGAGACCTCGGCGCCGGCATCGGGCGCGAGCTGCGCCATCCAGAGCGCCGAGGAGGCCGAAATCAGCCCGACGATGACGAAGGCTGGCCAGAAATCGCCGGCCGCGAGCACCTTGCCGCCGTTGAAGGCGTTGGCCGCCTCCAGCGCGAAAGCGCCGATCGTCACGCCCATGCTGAGCGACAATTGCTGCGCGACGCTGGACAGGCTGGTCGCGCTCGACATCTCGCGGTTGGAGACGTCGGAATAGCTCAGCGCGTTGATGCCGGTGAACTGCAGCGAGCGGAAGCAGCCGCCGATCAGCAGGACCGACAGCATGATCGCGTGCGGTGTCGTCGGGGTGAAGAGGCCGGAGGCCGCGAGGAAGGCGGAGCCGACGAGYGCGTTGAAGATCAGCACGCGCCGGAAGCCGTATTGCGCCAGGATGGTCCGCGCCAGCGTCTTCATGATCATCGCGCCGGCGGCCGAAGCGAAGGTGATCAGGCCCGATTGCAGCGGATCGAGCCCGAAGCCGAGCTGCAGCATCAGCGGCAGCAGGAAGGGGATCGCGCCGATGCCGGTGCGGAAGATCGAGCCGCCGACGACGCCGATGCGGAAGGTCGGGATGCGGAAGAGCGCGAGGTCGAGGACCGGGTAAGGCACGCGGCGCGCATGGAACCAGTAGGCGACGAGCGCCGCCGCCCCGCCCAGCACGCAGCCATAGGAGATATATTCCGGCACCATGTGCCGACCGCCGGTTGCCAGCCCGAGCATCAGCGCGGCGAAGCCGAAAGCCGAGAGGACGAAGCCGCGCACATCGAGCGGCGCCACGTCCTCCTCCCGGATGTCCTCGAAGAAGATGCTCGACAGCACGATGCCGATGAGGCCGATCGGGATGTTGATGAAGAAGATCCAGCGCCAATCGAAATAGGTGGTGATGAAGCCGCCGAGCGGCGGGCCGACCACGGGCCCGACCAGCGCCGGGACGGTGAGATAGGCGAGCGCGCTGACCATCTCGGCCTTGCTGACGCTGCGCAGGATCACGAGGCGCCCGACCGGCACCATCATCGCCCCGCCCATGCCCTGGATGAAGCGCGCTCCGACGAAGGCGGCGAGTGAATTCGACACCGCGCAGAGCACCGAGCCGAGCATGAAGATGCAGAGCGCCGCGCGGAACACGCTGCGGGCGCCGAACTTGTCCGCCATCCAGCCGGAGATCGGGATGAAGACCGCGAGGCTGACGAGATAGGAGGTCAGCGCCAGCTTCAGCGCGATCGGATCCTCCCCCAGCGACTTCGCGATCATCGGCAGCGAGGTGGCGATGACGGTGGAGTCGGTGTTCTCCATGAACAGGGCGCAGGCGACGATCAGGGGAAGCAGTTTGGCGCGTTGCAAGGTCCGAACCTCCGCGCCGGCACGAAACCGGCGCGCTTGAAATCATAAGCTCGGCTATTAACGCGACAATTCGCCCGTGACGAGGTCGAAATCGCGGTTTTGGTCGCCCCTTGCGCGCCTCCGCTATGCCCTGAGATTATAACCCGGCACCGAACACAATGCCGCCATGCGTTTTTCGCCCTGCAACAAGACCCGGCACCGCCCCACCTCAAGATTCGTTCGGCTAAGCCGAACCGTCGCGAGGGGCGCGCGTCGCTGACCTTGGAGGCTGACATGTTCGATATTTCAAGAATTTCCCCCGTTCTCCGTCGTAACCGCTCGAGCCTGCGCCTTGCGGCTCTCGGCGCGCTGGCAGGCCTGGCCTATGGCATGGCGGTGCCCGCGCCCGCTTCCGCAGCCCCCTCGGAGTGGCGCGGCGGCTGCCAGGACAAGGCTGCGCCGCAGGGCTATGGCGAGATGATCCGGTATAACAACTGCGTGAGGCAGAGGGACTGCCAGCAACTCGCCAATGCGGCGGGCACCACGGTCTTCGCCGCCGGTTGTTTCTGGGTCTCGCCCGAGGCGCCGGTGGCGTCCGATTTCCGCCGGCCGGCACGCTGAATCCGCCCTCGGCAAACGGCAAAGCGGCACGGCCATGCGCCGGTGCCGCTTCTGCACTGCAAAATAAATTGGCACGCGCTCTAGCGGACCAGCCGGACGCGTGCTAACGGGCCTCGTCAACTCGGCCATGGGCGCATCTGCCCGGCCCCTTAGAAAAGCCGGCTCGGCCGGCGTCGGAGTTGACGATGACGCTTTCCCTCGACGGTCTGATTCGTGACGGCCTCACCTTCGACGACGTGCTTCTGGAGCCGGGTCCGTCGGAGGTCATGCCGGCCGATGTCGACATCCGCACGCAGCTCACCCGCTCGATCTCGCTGAACCTGCCGATCATCGCCTCGGCGATGGACACGGTCACCGAGGCCCGCATGGCGATCGCCATGGCGCAGGCCGGCGGGCTTGGCGTCATCCTGAAGCAGAACGGCATCTCCGGCATCCCGGTCGTCGAGCGCGGGCCGCAAGGCCACAAGGGCAAGCTCGTCGGCATCCTGACCAACCGCGACGTCCGCTTCGCCGCCAACCCGGACCAGCCGGTTTCCGAGCTGATGACCAAGGAGCGGCTCATCACSGTSCGCGARGGCGTGAMCCAGGARGAGGCRCGCCGCCTGCTCCACCAGTTCCGCATCGAGAAGCTGCTSGTCGTCGAYGATCAYTTYCGCTGCATCGGCCTGATCACCGTCAAGGACATGGAGAAGCAGGTCGCCCATCCCCACGCCGCGAAGGATTCGCAGGGCCGCCTGCTCGTCGCCGCCGCGACCACGACCGGCGAGCAGGGCTTCGAGCGCTCGGAGATGCTGATCGACGCCGGCGTCGACCTCATCGTCGTCGACACCGCCCACGGCCATTCGGCCAAGGTGCTCGACGCGGTCAGCCGCGTGAAGAAGCTCTCCAACGCCGTGCAGGTCATCGCCGGCAACGTCGCCACCGCCGGCGGCGCCCAGGCGCTGATCGACGCCGGCGCCGACGCGATCAAGGTCGGCATCGGGCCGGGCTCGATCTGCACCACCCGCATCGTCGCGGGCGTCGGCGTGCCCCAGCTCACCGCGATCATGGACGCGGCCTCGGCAGGGGTGAAGGCCGGCGTTCCGATCATCGCCGATGGCGGCATCAAATATTCGGGCGACCTCGCCAAGGCGCTCGCGGCCGGCGCCTCCTGCGCCATGGTCGGCTCGCTACTCGCCGGCACCGACGAGACGCCGGGCGACACCTTCCTCTACCAGGGCCGCTCCTACAAATCCTATCGCGGCATGGGCTCGGTCGGCGCCATGGCGCGCGGCTCAGCGGATCGCTACTTCCAGCAGGACATCAAGGATKCSCTGAAGCTGGTGCCSGARGGSATCGAGGGYCAGGTCGCCTATAAGGGCCCGGTCTCGGGCGTTCTGCATCAGCTCGCCGGGGGCCTGCGCGCCGCGATGGGCTATGTTGGCGGCAAGGATCTGTCGGATTACCAGGCCAAGGCGCGCTTCATCCGCATCACCAGCGCCGGCCTGCGCGAGAGCCATGTCCACGACGTGACGATCGTGCGCGAGAGCCCGAACTACCCGACCCGCTCTTGAGCCTGTCGCGCCTTCGTGCAGTCTGGCTCGCCCGGACGAGCCGGACTGTGACGAAGGCGGAGAGCAACACATGGCCCTGAAGCTGGTCTACCCGGCGCTCGCGATGATCTTCTGGATCTTCGTGGTCGGCGTCATCCTGTGCGTTCGCCGCAAGAACGCCTTCACCTCGGGCGAGGTGCGGCCCGACGAGGTCTCGGTTTCGACCGAGCGCTACCCTGTCCCGGCCCGCCTCGCCTCGGCAAACTTCTCGAACCAGTTCGAGCTGCCGGTCGTCTTCTTCGCGCTGATCATGCTGGCGATTCAGGTCGCGGCGACGAGCTATGTCATGGCGGCGCTGGCCTGGCTGTTCGTCGCCTCCCGCGTCGTCCACACCCTCATCCATATCGGCCCGAACCAGCTGCCGCTGCGCGGCGCGGTCTATGGCGTGGGCGCCATCGCGCTGCTGTGCATGTGGGCCGGCGTGCTGGTGGCGGTGCTCTGAGAGACGGCGTTCGGCCGTGCGGCGGCGGCCGATCCGTTAAGCATTCCCGCCATTTACCATGAATTCTTCAGGCGGCGACGTTGAGTCTTAACAAAAGGTAAACTACACAAATCGCGCGGCGGACGGTGAAACAAGCGTGGTTTGGAGTGGCGCATGTTGCGTGTCCGTGATGGGTTCGAGCAGGCTTCCGCCTGCGGCGGGCAAGCTGTTGTCGCGGCATTCCGCCAGTCGCATCCCGTCGCTCCCTCGCCCGCGCGCAAGCCGTCGCGGAGCCGGCGTCTCATTGCGATGACCGCCGCCGGCCTCGCGCTCGGTGCCGGCGGCGCGATCCTGACGGCGTCCCTGGTCCAGGCCGAGGACGATGCCGGCATCCGCTCCTTCTTCATCGAGGAAGCGGCCCGCAAGGCCCAGCGCCAGGCCGATGTCTCGCCGCAGGCGAACGCCTATGCGCCGGCCGGCAATGGCTGGCGCCTGCCCCTGTTCCGGAGTGGCGCGGATGGACGGCTCGCGCAGCCCGTGCTCGACCTCAATCCGTTTCGCCGCAATGCCCGCAAGATCGCGCAGCGGCCGAACAAACCCGCCCCCAAAATCGCCCGGACCGACACGCTGTCGGTCACGGCGAAGACCGCCCAGACGATCTGCGTCCGGCTTTGCGACGGCTTCCACGCGCCGATCGGCCATCTGCGCGCCTCGTCCGACCTGAAGGCGCATCAGGCTCTCCGGCCTCCGAACTCACCAAGGCCCAGCGCCGCCAGATCGACGAGCAGGTCGGCATCTCGCGGATGGAGGCGGAGGCGCGCAGCCTGCGCCGGCAGATGCGGGTTCGCGAAGCCAGCCTCGAGGGCGATACGGTGATGAGCGACGCCGTCCTGCGCGGATCGCTCGATTCCGACACGCGCGGCGCGGTGCGGATGATTCCAATTTCACGATAACGGCAGCGCGGCTCATTCGACGAAAGCCGTACGACTGGTCGCGTCGGAAATTCGCGAAGCTTTTCCGTGTGATGCTCGCCTTCTTAGAACCAGTCAAAATAAGAACCACTCTAGAAACCGTATAAGACATTGATTTTAAAAGGCTATCCTGTTGACGGAGACGTCGCGGGGCCTTTATCCCTCGCCCAACGCAGCGACTTGCCCAACCGAGGGAACACAAGAATGATCGGAAAGAAGCATCTTGGCCTGCTGGCCCTGTCGTCCTGCCTGCTCGGGGCGCCGGCCTTCGCCCAGAGCGTCAATCTCTACACGACGCGCGAGCCCGCCCTCCTCAACCCGGTGCTGGAAGCCTTCACCGCCGATACCGGCATCAAGGTCAACGCGGTCTTCCTGAAGGACGGCTTGCAGGAGCGCATCCGCGCCGAGGGCGCCAACAGCCCGGCCGATCTGATGCTCCTCGTCGATGTCGGCGAGATCAACGCCGCCGTCGAGGCCGGCATCACCCAGCCGCTCAAATCGACGACCATCGACAAGGTCGTACCGGCGCAGCTTCGCCCCGACGACAACTGGGTCACGCTGACCAAGCGCGCGCGCATCGTCGTCGCCTCGAAGGAGCGCGTGGCGCAGGATGCCATCACCTATGAGGAGCTGGCGGATCCGAAGTGGAAGGGCAAGTTCTGCATCCGCGCCGGCCAGCACCCCTACAACAACGCCTTCTTCGCCGCCTATGTCGCCCATAACGGCCCGGACAAGGCCGAGGGCTATCTGAAGGCCCTGCGCGCCAACGCGGCCCGCAAGCCCGGCGGCGGCGACCGCGACGTCGCCCGCGACATCCAGTCCGGCCTCTGCGACGTGGCCATCATCAACACCTACTATATCGGCCTGATGAGCCAGGCGAAGAACGAGCAGAAGGGCTGGTTCGACGCGATCAAGCCGCTCAAGACCACCTTCGCCAATGGCGGCACGCATGTGAACGTCTCGGCCGTCGCGCTGGCGAAGAACGCGCCGAACAAGGACAACGCCGTGAAGCTCGTCGACTACATGCTCGGCGAGAAGGCCCAGGCCCTCTATGCCAACGGCAATTTCGAGTTCCCGGTCAACGCCGCCGTCACCGACAGTGCCGCCGTGAAGCTGCTCGGCCCGGTCACGCCGGACAAGCTGCCGCTCTCTGAGGTCGCCAAGCAGCGCAAATCCGCGGCCGATCTCGTCGACAAGGTCGGTTTCGACAGTTGAGCCCGGGCACGACGCTCGCGCTTTCGCGACGGCCGCCATTCGCTTGGCGGCCGTCGACGCGTTTTGCCTTCGTCTCGCTTCTCGGCGCGGCGCTCGTGCTGATGCCGCTGGCGGCGCTGGTCGCGACCGCCCTGTCCTCGCGCGAGGCGGCCGAGATCTGGCCGCATCTCGCCGCCAATGTGCTGCCGGCCGCGCTCGGCCAGACCGCGCTGCTGCTCGCCGGCGTCGGGATCCTGTGCGCCGTGATCGGCACGGGCACCGCCTGGCTGGTGACCCAGTACGAGTTCCCCGGCCGGCGCTCGCTCGAATGGCTGCTCGCCCTGCCGCTGGCACTGCCGACCTACATCACCGCCTATATCTACGTCGAATTCCTCGGCTTCAACGGCCCGCTGCAGGCCGCGCTGCGCGCCCTGACGGGCTGGCGCTCGCTGCGCGACTACTGGTTTCCGGACCCGCGCAACCTGGCCGGYGCGGTCGTCATCATGGCGCTCGTGCTCTACCCTTATGTCTATCTGAGCACCCGCGCGCTCTTCGGCATCCAGGGCGYCTCCATCGTCGAGGCGGCCCGCACGCTCGGCGCCGGCCGGGCGAGGCTGTTCTGGCGCATCGGCCTGCCGCTTGCGCGGCCGGCGCTGGCGGCCGGGCTCACCCTCGTCCTGCTCGAGACGCTGAACGACATCGGCGCGACCGAATATCTCGGCGTCCGCTCGCTGACGCTCTCGATCTACACGACCTGGCTCAATCGCGGCTCGCTGGCGGGCGCCGCCCAGATCGCCTGCGTCATGCTGCTCGTCGTCTTCGCCCTGATCGCCGTCGAGGCGAAACTGCGCGGCCAGCGCCGCTTCGCCCTCTCCGCGCGCCAGCCGCGCGCGCTTGCCCGCAAGCGGCTGCATGGCCGCGACGCCCTGTTGGCCGTGCTGGCCTGCGCGCTGCCGGTGCTGTTCCTATGTCGTGCGCTTCCTCGCCATCGGCATCTCCGGCGTGGAAAGCGGGCTCGCCCGCGTCTCGCCGCGCATCGACGATGCGGCGCGCGGACTCGGCGCCGGCGGCGCGGAAATCCTGCAGCGCCTGCACTGGCCCCTCGCCCGCCCCGCCATCGCCGCGGCCGCCCTGCTCGTCTTCGTCGACGGGCTCAAGGAACTGCCCGCGACGCTGCTGCTGCGGCCGCTCAACCTCGACACGCTGGCGACGGTCGTCTATGGGCACGCCTCCCGCGGCGTCTTCGAGGAAGGCGCGCTCGCGGCTTTGCTCATCATCCTCGCCGGCCTCTATCCCGCCATGATTCTGGCGAGAACCGGTGCAAGTCAAAGGGGATAGCCGGTTCTGCCGGCTCGACAAGCGGCATCGATCGGCCTAAACCCTGTGCCGCCAGGGGGCTGGCTGACTTTCGGCCCGTACCGATTCGGAAGTCCATGACCAGACGCGCCGCGTTTCTCGCCTTCAGCCTCGTTGTCGCGATCGGCCTGCTCGGAGTGCAGTCCTGGAACCTCGCGCTCGGCCGGGTCGAGCGGCGCGCCATCGTGGCGATCGAGGAGCGGACCGGCTTCGTCGTCAGGTCGCTCGAGCGCGCCGAGATCGCCTTCCTGCCGCTGCCGCGCATCAGCCTGTCCAAAGTGGTCTTCTCACAGCGTGACGGCACCGTCGCCGGCGAGGCCCTCCGGGTCAGGGGCTATCTGCGCCTGTTGCCGCTGCTCACGGGCCGGCTCAGCTTCGACCGCGTCGATCTCCTCGCGCCGCAGATCGACGTCGCCGTGGCGGCCGAGAGCGACGGGCTGACCGACTGGCTGGCCCCGCCTTTGGCCGAGCTGGAGAAGCTGCGGAGCCAGGGCCGCATCGTCATCCGCTCCGGCTCCGTGTTCCTGCGCAGCGGCACCGCGATCCAGAGCATCGTGCGCGACGTCAACCTGGTCATCGACGAGCGCGAGCAGAACGAACCCTTCAGCCTCGCCGGCTCGTTCAAATGGCGGGGGGTGCCGACCGATGTCAGCCTTCTCTGGCCGGTCGTCGGCGGCAGCGCCAAGGCCGCCCTCTCCGCCGCCTCGCCCCTGCTGAAGCTGCGCTTCGAGGGCACACGCTCCGGCCCCGGCGAGCCGGTCGTGACGGGCATGCTCGCCCTCTCCACGCCTTCCGTCCCCGGCCTGCTCGACTGGTTCGGCGAGAAGTCGCGGCTGTCGGCCGCGCTTGGTGCCCTGACGCTCAATGCCGACCTTCAATTGAAACCGCGGGAAGCCTCGTTCAACAATGCCGTGGCAAGCCTCGACGGTGACCGCCTCGACGGCGTCGTGAAGCTGACGGATGTCGACGGCCGCTTCGCGCTGTCGGGTACGCTGGCCGGCGCCAGCCTCGACCTGGGGCGCCTGATCGACCGGCTGCCGCTGCCTGCGATCGATGCCCGCGACACCAGCCCGTTCAATCTCGACGGCTGGACGGGGCGCGACATCGACCTGCGGATCTCGGTCGATGCGGCCCGGCTGAACGGCGCCCGCCTTGCCGATGTCGCGACCTATGTCCTGGTCAAGAAGGGCCGCTTCGAGACCGGCCTCCTGCGCGCCTCGGCCTATGGCGGCACGGTCAAGGGCCGCCTCCTCGCGGTGAGCGCACCGACCGGCGTGGATGTGAAGGTCCAGGCGGGGGTCGACAAGGTCGATTTCGGCCGCGCCGCGGCGGATGTGCCCCGGCTGGCGCGGCTCACCGGCACCGGCGGCTTCCAGCTCGCTCTGGACGGCGCAGGCCGGACCTTCGACGAGTTGCTCGGCGCGATGACCGGGCGCGCCGGCATCAACCTGAAGCAGGGCGAGATCGGCGGCGTCGCCCTCTCCGAGCTGCTGCGCCGGGCGGAGCGAAACCCGTCGCTTCTCCTGCGCGACTGGCGCCAGGGCAAGACGCCTTTCGACACGCTGGCCGCCAATGCCGGCATCGCCAACGGGCTGCTCGTGCTGACCGATGCGCAAGTGAGCGGATCGAATTATCGGCTCAATCTCTCCGGCAATGCCTCGCTGCGCTCGCGCCTGCTCGACATGCGCGCCACGCTCGCCTCGCTCAACGGCTCACTCAGACTGCCGCTCCTCCTCACCGGCCCCATCGACACTCCCGATCTCGATCTGGAGAGCGAGGCCTTCCTCAGCCCGACCGGCAGCACCGGCACCGCGGCGGTTCCGGCCTTGCTCGGGCGCTGATCGTTTCGGGGCCTCGCGCCATTCCGCCTCGCGTCGCATCGTCTTCACGCGAACCGGTATCCGCTTCGCCCGAAAAGGCTCTCACTTTCCCCTCCCGCGAAAATCCGGTCTGATGCCGCGTGGCCTCGCGAAGGCCGCGGGAGGTGGAGGGAACGACATGCGTATAGGGATCACGGGCGCGCTTGCGCTCGCAGCGATGATGGTGACGGGAATGGCCGGGGCGCAGGAGACGATCGTCGAGAAGAAGGTCTTCGAGCTGCCGAGCTTCACGACCCAATCGGGACGCACGCTGAAGCAGGTCCGCGTCGGCTGGGAGAGCTACGGCACGCTCAATGCCGACAAATCCAACGCCGTGCTGATCTGCCACTTCTTCTCCGGCAATTCGCACGCCGCCGGCAAATACGACGCCGCGGACGCCGCGCCGGGCTATTGGGACGCGATCATCGGCCCCGGCAAGGCGATCGACACCAACACATATTTCGTCATCGCCTCCGACACGCTGGTCAACCTCAACACCGGCGACCCGAAGACGACGACCACCGGCCCGGCCTCCATCGATCCGGATACCGGCAAGCCTTACGGCCTCGATTTCCCGATCGTCGGCGTCCGCGACTTCGTCGAGGTCCAGAAAGCGCTGGTCGAAAGCCTCGGCATCAAGAAGCTCGCGCTGGTCGCCGGCCCCTCGATGGGGTCGCTCCAGACCTTCGAATGGGCGGCGAGCCATCCCGAGATGGTCGCCAAGGCGATGCCGGTGATCGGCGCGGCCGAGGCCGACGCGATGCTGATCGGCTGGCTCGACGTCTGGGCGGCGCCGATCCTGGCCGATGCCAACTGGAACAATGGCGATTATTACGGCAAGGCCCCGCCGCTCGCCGGGCTCGCCAAGGCGCTGACGGCGGTGACGCTCCATGCCAACCATCAGGACTGGGCCAACGCCACCTTCGGCCGCCGCCCGGCCAAGGAAGGCGAGAATCCGGGCAAGACGCTCGCCGACAAGTTCCAGGTCCAGAGCGTGCTCGACAATGCCGGCATGGCCCGCGCCAAGCTCTCCGACGCCAACCACTTCCTCTATCTGGTCAAGGCGAACCAGCTCTTCACCACCGGCGGCACTTCGCTCGCCGACGGCATGGCCAAGATCAGGGCGCCGATGCTCTACATCACCCAGCCGAAAGACCTCGTCTTCACGGCGGATGCGGTGGAGCGCACCCTGAAGGCCGCGAAGGATGCCGGGCGCGACATCACCCATGTCACCATCGACGGCGTTCGCGGCCATCTCGACGGCGTCATCTCGATGAAGCAGGCGGAGGGCGCGATCCGGGCCTTCCTGGAGAAGTAGGTTCGCTTGACGCGAAACACGTCATTCCGGGCTTGACCCGGAATCCATCGGAGAGCGCGCAAGCCCCATGATGGATTCCGGATCGGTGCCGCCAAGGCGGCTTGTCCGGAATGACCGCTCGCCTCCGGGCTCAGGCGGTCGGCAAACGCTTGCGCACGATCCCGGTGTGGAAGCGCGCGCCATGGAGCAATCCCGCATCGTCGAAATCGTAATGCGGGTTGTGAAGCGGCGCGCTGTCGCCATTGCCGAGGAAGACGAAGCAGCCCGGCACATGGTCGAGAAAGCGGGCGAAATCCTCCGATCCCGTGAAGGGCTCGGACACGACCGAGGCATTCTCCGCGCCGAGCAGGCTCCTCGCCACGCCGAGGGCTTCCTCCGTCAGCGCCGGATCGTTCAGGAGCGGCACGAATTCGCGCGTATAGGTCACCGCGTGCTCGACATTGTAGGCCCGCGAAATCCCGTCCGCGATCACGCGCATCTGCGCCTCGATATCGGCGCTGACGGCGGGGCTGAAGCTGCGGGCATCGCCGAGGATGCGTGCTTCCCCCGGCAAGGCGTTGCGCGTTCCGTCGGTGATCAGCTCCGTCACCGAGACCACGGCGATATCCGTCGGGCTCAGGCGTCGCGAAACGATGGTCTGCAGGCTCGTGACGAGGGCGCAGGCGGCGACGAGCGTCTCATTGCCGACATGGGGACGCGCGGCGTGGCCGCCGACGCCGCGCAGGACGATCTCGAAATTATCCTCCGCCGACATGATCGCGCCGGGGCGGGTCTGGAAGCGGCCGACGCCCAGGCCCGGCGCATTGTGCAGCCCGTAGATCTCCGTGAAGGGAAAGCGCTCCATCACGCCGTCATCGAGCATGGCCAGGGCTCCGCGCCCCCATTCCTCGGCCGGCTGGAAGATGAAGCGCACCGTGCCGTCGAAGCCGCCTTCCGCCGCCAGCAGCTTCGCGGCCCCGAGCAGCATCGCGGTATGGCCGTCATGGCCGCAGGCATGCATGACGCCGGGATTGCGCGAGCGATACGGCGCCTCGCCCTGCTCGGGGATGCGCAAGGCGTCCATATCGGCCCGGAGCGCGATCGCCCGGTTGCCGCTGCCGCGCTTCAGGGTTCCGACGACCCCCGTGCCGCCGACGCCGGCAACGACCTCGTCGAGGCCGAACTCGCGCAGTTTGGCGGCTACGAAGGCGCCGGTACGCTGCTCCTCGAAACCGAATTCCGGGTGAGCGTGCAGGTCGCGCCGCCAGGCGGTCATCTCCTGCACCAGATGGTCGAGATCGATCGTCACGGCTTGTCCCTCGCTCCAGGCGGTGCGCTTCGGTCGCGCGCCGGGACGATAGCCCAGCGCCCGCGAGAGAGGCGCTGCAATTGCCCCTTCGATCTGCAAGGTTTTTTCTCGGCCGGTTATGGTTGCAAGGGCGCCTCCGGCCGCTCATCCATCCGGTGGACGATCCGGTCGATCAGCCCCCATTCCAGCCCCTCCTCCGCGGTCATGAAGCGGTCGCGGTCGAGCGTGCGCTCCACCTCCTCGTAGCTGCGCCCGCAATGCTCGGCATAGAGGCGCGTGAGGCGGCGCTTGGTCTGCTGGATCTCCTCGGCATGGATCAGGAAATCCGAGGCCTGCCCCTGGAAGCCGCCGAGCGGCTGGTGGACATGCAGGCTGGCATTGGGCAAGGCGGCGCGCTCGCCGGGCTCGCCCGCCATCAGCAGGAACGAGCCCATCGAGCGGGCCGTGCCCATGCACAGCGTATGCACGGGCGCGCGGATGTAGCGCATCGTGTCGTACATCGCGAAGCCGCTGGTCACGACGCCGCCCGGCGAGTTGATGTAGAGATGGATCGGCCGCTTCGGGTTTTCCGCCTCCAGGAACAGGAGCTGCGCGCAGACCAGCGCGCTCATGGCGTCGTTGACCTCGCCGTTGACGAAGACGATCCGCTCGCGCAGCAGCCGTGAATAGATGTCGAAAGAGCGCTCCCCGCGGCTCGACTGCTCGACGACCATAGGGACGAGTTGCATCGCTTCGCGCATCGGCGAACTCCAAAGGCTCGAAGTTGGATCGGAGGGTGGCGGGCGTCAGGCCGCGCGCAGCATCGGCGGCGCGTTGCCGTTGGCCGCCCGCGGGATCTGGCGGGTGCCGCGCTCCGCAAGCTCGTGGATTACATGCAGGCGAGTTCCGCCGGCCGCGTCGAAGGCGACCCGGAACGTGACGACGCTTTCCAGAAAGGGCGGCTCGTCCTCGCGCATGCGATAGGAGATCGCCTCCCCCGGCGCGAGCACGGTCGGCTGCGGATCGGCCAGCGCCGCGCCCGGAAGCCAGGCTTCCCGGAGGGCCGGGATGCTGATCGCGCGCCAGACCTTTTCCGGCGGTTCGTCGAGCCGATATTCCAGGACGAGAGCGCCGGAGGGCTCTTCCAGATCACCTGCGCTCATTGGTCCATCTCCTTGAGCAAGCCCTTGAGAGCCTCGATGCGCTGCGGCCAGTAGGCGCGATACTTCGCCAGCCATTGCGCGATCAGCGCAAGACCCTCGGGATCGACCTCGTAATTGACGAAGCGGCCCTGCCGCTCCTCGCGAACGAGCCCGGCCCCCCGCAGGACCGAAAGATGCTGCGACATCGCCGGCTGGCTGATGGCGATGCCCTCGCGCAAGGCGCTGGCGTTCATGCCGCCCGCAGCCAGCTTCTCGAAGATCGCGCGCCGCGTCGGATCGGCCAGCGCCTTGAAGATCTCGTTCTCGATCATGCCATCATATAAGCACGTGCTTATATGATTCGCAACGGGGCCTGGAGAATGCCCGCGCCGAAAGCCCCGTCCAGGCTCGGCCTGCGGGGTTTTTCGTCTGGCTCCCGAGGGGATGCGCGGGGTCCGGGCGGCGCGCGATCCTGAGCCGCGTGCCGAATGTCGATGTCGAATGTCGAAGTCGATGCGGCGCCGACCGGCCCCGCCCGAACCCCGCGCGCGGTTCTCTTGATGGCTCCCGCCCGCCTCAAGCGCTCACCGGGCCTGCCTGTTCGGCCCGGCGGCGAGGGGAACCTCCGGGCTCGGCCATCCGCATGATGGCGCAAGCCCGAACACCGCATCCCACCCGGCCGCACGATGCCTCGCGACAGCCCCCTTGGTCGGGCGGGATGGCTGGGAGGATAAGCGTGCGGCGGGTGGCGGGGATAAGTCCAGGCGGCCTAAGGGTGGGGCTCTGCTATGGGTCGGAGGCGGACGCGCCCTTGCAGCTTCTAGAATAGCGTTTGCCGCAGCACCGATATGAAGGTGAAGATCGTCGGGATGGACAACAGCGCGAAGCCCGCGAAGAAGATCAAGGAAATGATCAGTCGGACGACCGGGCGGCTGTGGTTTTGCCAGAGATAGCTTAGCGACATGGCATCGGCCGGAAACTCCCGACCAATCGAACTCAGAGTGTAGAACATCCCCTGATCGGCCCTACTGCCCGTGTGAACGAGGTTGAGGATTTTGTCGACGTCTGCGCCAGGCGAGTGACGGTTCCAAAGGAAGTACTTTTCTTCTCGCTCCCACCGCTCAGCTTGCTCTTCCTCGGTCTCATCCGGTCTTTCGATGGATTGCACCTCACTTGGCTTCTCGCGGTGAAGGCGCTCTTCCTCCTCCCGCCGCGTAAGCATCAATGTCGCGACCTCGCCAAGAAAGACGTAGGTCTGCCGGAGAAGGGGTCGAGGGCATGAAAAGGTCGGTTCGCGCCCATATTCTGTTTCTCGTGATCGGTGGATAAAATTGCTGATGGTCGTCCCAGTCGCCTCTTCGATCTGAGGACCGGTGAACAGCGGCTCGTCGCCCCGAATGTAC
This sequence comes from Allobosea sp. TAB14, assembly GCF_052113865.1. Taxonomy (NCBI): domain Bacteria; kingdom Pseudomonadati; phylum Pseudomonadota; class Alphaproteobacteria; order Hyphomicrobiales; family Alloboseaceae; genus Allobosea; species Allobosea sp. TAB14. Next base: position 14,925 of record NZ_JBFRDQ010000047.1, read on the forward strand.
TCAGCCGAAGACGAATAGCGCTTCACCGCCTCGGGGCACATCAGCGTGAATATGAATGAAGCAATGCCAATAAAGCACAGGCCGAAGTAGGTCAGCTTCAGCCGCGCTAAGCTCGCGTCCTTCGAAGAGATTGAAAGGTGCATTCCCCAAGCACTCATGAGTTCTTCAGGAATGCGGATTGCGTCAAGAACCGCGTGATTGAACAGAAGCAGCGTTCCCAAGAACGGAACCAGCATCGTCGCGCCAACAATCTTCGACGAGCCAAGCGTTCTAAGCGTGGACCAAGATGGGACAGCGCTATGAACCGAATCTCTGGCGTCCCGTGCGCGCGCGGACAACCACCAGCGCAGCTCCATAGGTATCTTGAAGAGCTTTACCAACCGGCGCCTCTRTTACGCATCTTATGTTGCACTTCGCTTTGACCGCAAGCTGTGGGAAGCGGATTGCTCCTATGCTGAAGTGCTGCGGCTTCGTCGATAGTCGTCGTCAACAAGCCCGCCGGGCAGGGACGAACAGCAGCAGCCTTCCTCCGTCTCGTTGCCATGAGGTCAGCCAAACAGATCCCCGGAGATGCCGCAACGGGTCGCAACCGCCCCTACCCCGCCATCGCCGCCTTCACACCGTCGATCACGAACTGCACGGCCAGCGCCGCGAGGATCACGCCGAGCAGGCGCGTCAGCACGACATTGCCGGTGATGCCGAGCAGCTTCGAGATCGAACTGGCCGCGAGGAACACCGCCAGGCAGCACAGGATCACCAGCCCGCAGATCACCGCCAGGGTAATCAGCAGCACCGCGTCGCCATGAGCCCGGCCCGCCAGCAGGATCGTCGCGGTCAGCGCGCCCGGCCCGGCCATCAGCGGGATCGCCAGCGGGAAGGCCGCGACGTTGCGGATATGGTCCTTGGTGATCGCCGTCTCGGCCGTCTGCTGCTTGCGCTCGGTGCGGCGCTCGAACACCATCTCGAAGGCGATCCAGAACAGCAGCAAACCGCCGGCGATGCGGAAGGCCGGCAGCGACACGCCGAGCGCCTTGAGCACGACGTCCCCCGCCACTCCGAAGAAGCCGATGATGCAGAAGGYGATGATCGAGGCGCGCACCGCCACCTGGCGCCGCTCCGCCGCCGACATGCCGCGCGTCAGCGACAGGAAGATCGGGGCGAGACCCGGCGGATCGAGCGTCACCAGCATGGTGACGAGCGCGGCGGTGGCGAATTCGGTGAACATGGCGGCGACTTGACCACGAGTTTCGGCCCGCGTCATCCGTGAACAAAGGCGGGATTGTGGCGGGGCGCGCCGGACGCCCGAAAAACAAGCCATAACAATATGAAATCATTCATGAAATTTTTGCTTGGACAGCGTCGGCTTTTGCTGGCGCCAAGGCGCGGAATCGGGTAGCCAGAAGCCTGAAAACGAATAGAAATCGGGATATTCCCTCTTGAGCGACGACAACGACGACAAGCGCGACGACGCCCCGGGTTTCGGCGGCGACATCAAGCCGATCGCGATCACCGACGAGATGAAGAAGAGCTATCTCGATTACGCCATGAGCGTGATCGTGAGCCGCGCTCTGCCCGATGTCCGCGACGGCCTGAAGCCCGTTCAYCGSCGCATCYTGTTCTCGATGCACGAGAACAAGAACCTGCCGGACCGSCCCTACACCAAATGCGCCCGCATCGTCGGCGACACGATGGGTAAATACCATCCGCACGGCAACCTCGCGGTCTATGACGCGCTGGTGCGCATGGCGCAGGATTTCTCGCTGCGCCTGCCGCTGATCGACGGCCAGGGCAATTTCGGCTCGATGGACGGCGACAGCCCCGCCGCCGACCGTTACACCGAGGCGCGCCTCGACAAGGCGGCGATGCCGCTGCTGGAAGACCTCGACCTCGACACCGTCAGCTTCCAGCCGAACTACGACGGCAAGGAACATGAGCCGACCGTCCTGCCGGCGCGCTATCCCAACCTGCTCGTCAACGGTGCCGGCGGCATCGCCGTGGGCATGGCGACCAACATCCCGCCGCATAACCTCGGCGAGGTCATCGATGCCTGCGTCGCCTATATCAACGACCCCGAGATCTCGATCGACGACCTGATCGAGATCGTTCCCGGCCCGGACTTCCCGACCGGCGCCTCGATCATGGGCCGCAGCGGCATCCATTCCGCCTACCACACCGGTCGCGGCTCGATCGTGATGCGCTCGAAGACGCATATCGAGGAGCTGCGCAAGGAGCGCGAGGCGATCATCGTCACCGAGATTCCCTATCAGGTGAACAAGGCGACGATGGTCGAGAAGATCGCCGATCTCGTGCGCGAGAAGCGCATCGAGGGCATCTCGGACCTGCGCGACGAGTCGAGCCGCGAGGGCGTGCGCGTCGTCATCGAGGTCAAGCGCGACGCGGTCGCCGACGTCGTGCTGAACCAGCTCTACCGCTTCACCCCGCTGCAGACCTCCTTCGGCGCCAATATGGTGGCGCTGAATGGCGGCCGCCCCGAGGTGCTCAACCTCAAGGACTTCATCTCGGCCTTCGTCGAGTTCCGCGAGGAGGTCGTCTCCCGGCGCACGCGCTATTTGCTCAACAAGGCCCGCGAGCGTGCCCATGTGCTCTGCGGCCTCGCCACGGCGGTCGCGAACATCGACGAGGTCATCCGCCTGATCCGCACCGCGCCGACCCCGGCCGCAGCGCATGAATCGCTGATGGCGCGCGACTGGCCGGCCGAAGACATCGCGCCGCTGATCGCGCTGGTCGACGATCCCCGCCACCCGATGAACCCGGATGGCACCTATCGCCTCTCCGACGCGCAGGCCAAGGCGATCCTCGAATTGCGCCTCGCCCGCCTGACCGCCCTGGGTCGTGACGAGATCGGCGACGAGCTGGAAAAGCTCGCCAAGGAGATCGCGGATTATCTCGACATCCTGCGCTCGCGCGCCCGCATCCAGGAGATCGTCAAGACCGAGCTCGCCGAGGTGAGGGCCGCCTTCGCCACGCCGCGGCGCACCACCATCGAGGATTGGGGCTCCGACCTCGACGATGAGGACCTGATCGCCCGCGAGGACATGGTCGTCACCGTCTCGCATGGCGGCTACATCAAGCGCGTGCCGCTCTCGACCTACCGGGCGCAGCGGCGCGGCGGCAAGGGCCGCTCCGGCATGGCGACCAAGGACGAGGATTTCGTCGCGCGGCTGTTCGTGGCCAACACGCATACGCCGGTGCTGTTCTTCTCCTCCGAAGGCCAGGTCTACAAGGAGAAGGTCTGGCGGCTGCCGCTCTCGGCGCCGAACGCCCGCGGCAAGGCGCTGGTCAACATGCTGCCGATCGAGGCCGGCGAGCGCATCACCACGATCATGCCGCTGCCGGAGGACGAGGCGAGCTGGGAAACGCTCGATGTGATGTTCGCCACCGCCTCGGGCGGGGTGCGCCGCAACAAGCTCTCGGACTTCGTCAACGTCAATCGCGCCGGCAAGATCGCGATGAAGCTCGACGAGGGCGACCATATCGTCGACGTGCAGATCTGCACCGAGAATGACGACGTGCTGCTGACCACGGCCAACGGCCAGTGCATCCGCTTCGCGGTGCCGGAGGTGCGCGTCTTCAAGGGTCGCGACTCGACCGGCGTGCGCGGCATCAACCTGGCCAAGGACGACGAGGTCATCTCGCTGGCGATCCTGCGCCATCTCGACGCCACGCCGGACGAGCGCGCCGCCTATCTCAAGCGCGCCGCGGCCAACCGCCGTGCTCTCAACGGCGAGGCCGACGAGGCGACGGAGGCCGTTCCTGTAGCCGAGGCCGATGCCGAGGAGAGCGCCTCGGGCGATATCGAGCTCGGGCAGGAGAAATACGCCGCCATGGGCGCGGCCGAGCAGTTCATCCTGACGATCTCGGAGAGGGGCTACGGCAAGCGCACCTCCTCCTTCGAGTACCGGGTGACCGGGCGCGGCGGCAAGGGCATCGTCGCCATGGTCGTCAACGACCGCAACGGCAAGCTCGTCGCCTCCTTCCCGGCGGTGGACTCAGACCAGCTGATGCTCGTCACCGATGGCGGCCAGCTCATCCGCGTGCCGGTCGACGCCGGCCCGGACAACCGCATCCGCATCGCCGGCCGTTCGACGCAGGGCGTGACGGTGTTCAACACCGCCAAGGACGAGAAGGTCGTCTCAGTCGAGTGCATCAACGACGATGGCGAGAGCGAAGGCGACGAGGAAACCGGTGACGAAGCGCCGGGCGCGGAGCCGACGGAAGGCTGAGAGATCAGCCTTCTATGGAAACATCTGCAAGTGCTGTCTGATGTTTCCATCTCTCGCGCATGTCATCCCGGGCGACTGAAGGGAGACCCGGGATCCATGCCCGAACGTTCTTCGGCACCGCTCCGGCATGGATCCGGGATCGGCGCGACTGCGCCGCTTGTCCGGGATGACGCGCCCCCGCAGGCAGCTCCATACCGAGCAGAGCCGCGAACGCGTTTGACTCGCCGAGCGCCCCGCGCTCCCATCCCTGGATGAAAGCCCGTTCCGTCCCCGTGCGCACGCCCGCCATCACGCCGGACATCATGCTGCGCGCCTATGCGGCCGGCATCTTCCCGATGGCCGAGACCGCCGACGATCCAGGCCTGTTCTGGGTCGAGCCGGAATGGCGCGGCGTCATCCCGCTCGACGGCTTCCACCTCTCCGCGCGGCTGGCACGCACCGTGCGCTCCGACCGCTTCGAGATCCGCGTCGACAGCGATTTCGCGGCGGTGATCGCCGCCTGCGCCGAGGCGCTGCCGGATCGGCCGGAGACCTGGATCAACGGGCGCATCCGCGAGATCTTCGGCGCGCTCTTCGCTCTCGGTCATGCCCACACGGTCGAATGCTGGCGCGAGGGCCGGCTCGTCGGCGGGCTTTACGGGCTGTCGATCGGTGCCGCCTTCTTCGGCGAGAGCATGTTCCACCGCGAGACCGACGCCTCCAAGGTGGCGCTCGTCCATCTCGTCGCGCGGCTGCGCCATGGCGGCTACCGCTTGCTCGACACCCAGTTCCAGACCGGCCACCTCGCCCAGTTCGGCACCATCGAGATTCCGCGGGATGCCTATCGGCTCAGGCTCGAAGAGGCCCTGCAGCAGCGCGGCAACTGGTTCGCCTGGCCGGCTGCGGCGCAGATCAGGGGAGCGGACGCGCTGGCCGTGCTGCGCGGCTGATCAGTCCGGCCGGCGCGGATCGAGCCGCTCCGCCAGCCAGACGATGACGATGGCGACGCTGACGCCCCAGCCGACCTCGAAGACGCGGGACAGCATCATCACCTGCGCGGTCGTGCCGGGATGCGGAACGAGCAGGATGATGGTGGCGGTGATGCCGGCGAGGCGTGCCGCCGTCGCGACATTGAGCAGCCAGGCTGCCAGCACCGAAAGCCCGGCCGCAATGGCATAGCTGACGATGTGCTGCCCGGTCGTCAGGACCACCGCGACGCCGATGACGCCACCGATGGCCGCGCCGACGAACTGGTCGCGGGCCGTCGTGCGCGTCGCGCCGAATTCGGTCTGGACGACAGCCATGGCGGTGATCGCGGCCCAGAAGCCTTCGCGCAGTCCCAGAGCCTGCGTCGGCAGATAGGCCGCGAGCGCCGCGACCGTCGACATCAGCGCGTGCTCGAGACCGTCCGCGAGGCGCCGCCTGACCGGGAGGCGCTTGCGCAGCTCGGCCAGATATCCGCGCAGGCGCCGGATGCGCCTGCTCTCGCGCCCCGCTCCCTTGTCGGCAGGCGCGGGCTCCACGGCTCAGCCGCCGCCGGTGGGATCGCGGCCGGGGACGGGATTGGTCGGGAAGAAGCGCTGGCTCGGCCGCTGCGGCTGCACGGGCACGCCGCGCGGCGGCTCGACATCGATGCGGCCGCCGCCCGGCGGCGGCTGGTTGACGTCGCGCGGCGGGGTCGTGCGCGGCTTGCGCTGGTCGTCCGTCGGCGGAGGCGGCTCGGGCTCCTTCGGATCGACGATCACCTCGGTCCCGCCTTTGCAGTCCGTCAGCCACACGTCGTAGATCGCGTGCTCGACGCCGTGCAGGCCGGGGCTGTCGGCAAACATCCAGCCGGAGAAGATGCGGCGGTATTCGTTGTTGAAGGTGACTTCGTCGACCTCGACGAAGGCATCGGTGCGCGGCGCCTCGGTCGGCGGCCGCGTCCAGCAGACGCGCGGCGTGATCTGGAGGGCGCCGAACTGCACCGTCTCGTTGATCGAGACCTCGAAGGAGATGATGCGGCCGGTGATCTTGTCGAGGCCGGCGAAAATCGCCGTCGGGTTCTTGATGCGGTCGGCCAGCGCCGGGCCGGCGGCAACCGTCATCGTCAGAGCGCTCGCGGCGAGACCAGCCAGAATCGGGAAACGGGACAAGGACGGCATGCTGGCGCGAATCTCTCCGGCATCGCGGACATGGCGCGACGAGGCGCAGTAACACGGCGAAGGCAGCGGAAAAAGGGCGTTGCATCGGAAACCGCGCCGCCGCCCCACGCCGCCGCGCAGAAGAACCATCATGCGCGCCGGGAAGGAAGCGCGCGCCCATCAAAAAGGCCGCCCCGGCAGGAGCGGCCCGATAGCGGGAGCCTCAGCGCCTCAGCGACCCGGCGTCCAGGCCTCGTAATCCCCGGTCGCGGCCGGGCGCTCGCCCTCGGCCAGCGTCGAGCCCTGGGGCCGATAGGCCAGCGCCGTGCCGGTCCAGTTCTGCTGATGCGGCTCTTGCCACTCGCGCGGCTGGTAGCTCTCCTCGGAGGGAGCGACATCGACCGTGTGATGCAGCCAGCCATTCCAGCCGGCGGGGATGTTCGACGCCTCGATCGGGCCGTTATAGACCACCCAGCGGCGCTGGAAGCCGAGCGCCTTGTCCTTCACCCCACCCTTGGTGCGGTAATAGRYATTGCCGAATTCGTCCTSGCCSACCYTCTCGCCGAAGCGCCAGGTGTGGAAGCGCGTGCCGATCGTCTGGCCGTTCCACCAGGTGAAGATCTGCAGCAGCCAGTTCTTCATCGTCCTCAGTCCATGCACTCGCGCGCTCGCAAATGCGTGCGCGTCTGTCGCGGACTTATGGCGGCAGCGCCCGCCCCTGTCCAGTCCGCAGCGACGTGGCCGCCCCGCGTGACAGCATCGAAGATCACGATCAGCGTCTCGCGCCGGCCCGGCTTCAGCGTCTAGCGCCTGAGCTCGAAAACGGGGGCGACGGCAGAATCGGCGCCGGCGTTCGGGATCGGTCGGTTCTTTGCAGCCCAGCCTGGACAAAGCGGTGGCGCAATCAGCGCCAGCCGACGCCTGATTCTGTCAGCCCCCGCCGGAATCATCTTGCCGGATTTTCGCCGCGATTCGGCTCGGCGACCGCCACAATCGGGCAGCCGAAATGCCCCGACTTCAAGCACTTGCGACGGTCCACGCAACCGGCATCTGCAAGACCGCTCGGACGAACGCGCATTTACGCCTCGTCAACCATGAATAGCGGGGATTTTAGGGACTGCGCTTCATGCGGCGCTGTGGCAATCTTGCCGCGCGGCGGTGATTCTTCCCGCCATTTCCAAGGCTTAGCCAGCGCCTTGAAACTTATCCCCACAACTCACACATTCATACCAGATGTCGTGTCCACGAGGATCGACCCGCACTATTCCTTGACGAGAGGGGTGCGACGGGACTAGATTTTGACTATCGCATGACGGCTGGCGGCGACGCCTCTGGAAACGGCGAGACCATAGTTTCCCAGAGTTGTCCGGGCCTGCCGCCGCATCCGCGAGAGATCGTGGAAGCGAACGGATATGCGCGGACGGCTCTGGCCGCGACCGGGCCCACAGGCGGGACGACACCGCCAGGACCCACGGGGCATCAAACCGAGTTGGCCGACATCAGGAGCCGGTGATCAACCGGCCGCGCGGGCATCCACCCGCGGCAGATCAAGGGACGAAGATCATGCGCATCGAGCGCCGCTATACCACCGCCGGACAGTCGCCCTATGCCGCGATCCCGTTCCGATCGGCCGTCAGCGAGATCAAGAACCCGGACGGCTCCGTCGTCTTCCGGCTGGAAGGCATCGAGGTCCCCGAGACCTGGTCGCAAGTGGCGAGCGACGTGCTCGCGCAGAAATATTTCCGCAAGGCCGGCGTGCCGGCGCGCCTGAAGAAGTTCGAGGAGAACGACGTTCCCTCCTTCCTCTGGCGCTCGGTCGCCGACGAGGCGGCTCTTGCCGAATTGCCCGAGGGCGAGCGCTACGGCTCCGAAATCTCCTCCAAGCAGGTTTTCGACCGCCTCGCCGGCTGCTGGACCTATTGGGGCTGGAAGGGCGGCTATTTCTCCTCCGAGGAGGATGCCGCGGCCTTCCATGACGAGCTGCGCTTCATGCTCGCGACCCAGCGCGTCGCGCCGAACTCGCCGCAATGGTTCAATACCGGCCTGCACTGGGCCTATGGCATCGACGGCCCCAGCCAGGGCCATTTCTACGTCGACTTCAAGACCGGCAAGCTGGTGAAGTCGAAGTCGAGCTACGAGCATCCGCAGCCGCATGCCTGCTTCATCCAGGGCGTGCAGGACGACCTCGTCAACGAGGGCGGCATCATGGATCTCTGGGTCCGTGAAGCCCGCCTGTTCAAATACGGCTCCGGCACCGGCTCGAACTTCTCGATGCTGCGCGGCGAAGGCGAGAAGCTCGCCGGCGGCGGCAAGTCCTCCGGCCTGATGTCCTTCCTCAAGATCGGCGACCGCGCCGCCGGCGCGATCAAGTCGGGCGGCACCACCCGCCGCGCCGCCAAGATGGTCGTGGTCGATGCCGACCATCCGGATATCGAGGCCTATATCGACTGGAAGGTGAAGGAGGAGCAGAAGGTCGCCGCCCTCGTCACCGGCTCCAAGAYCGTCMAGAAGCAYATGAAGGCCGTGMTSAAGGCCTGCGTGAACTGCGARGGCGATGGCGACAGCTGCTTCGATCCCGAGCAGAATCCGGCCCTGAAGCGCGAGATCAAGCTCGCCCGCAAGGCGCTGGTGCCGGACAACTACATCAAGCGCGTCATCCAGTTCGCCAAGCAGGGCTACAAGGACATCTCCTTCGACACCTATGACACCGACTGGGATTCCGACGCCTATCTCACCGTCTCCGGCCAGAACTCGAACAACTCGGTCTCGCTGACCGACGACTTCCTGCGCGCCGTCGAGAAYGACAATGACTGGAACCTGACCGCCCGTACCACCGGCAAGGTCCACAAGACGCTGAAGGCGCGCGACCTCTGGGAGAAGATCGGCTACGCCGCCTGGGCCTCGGCCGATCCCGGCCTGCACTTCAACTCGACGATGAACGACTGGCACACCTGCCCGGCTTCCGGCCGGATCCGGGCGTCCAATCCGTGCTCGGAGTACATGTTCCTCGACGACACCGCCTGCAACCTGGCCTCGGCCAACCTGCTGCAGTTCTACGACACCGAAACCAAGAGCTTCGACGTCGCGGCCTATGAGCATCTCTGCCGGCTCTGGACCGTCGTGCTCGAAATCTCGGTGACGATGGCGCAGTTCCCGAGCCGCGAGATCGCCGAACTCTCCTACGAGTACCGCACGCTCGGCCTCGGCTACGCCAATATCGGCGGCCTGCTGATGACCATGGGCCTCGGCTACGACAGCGACGAGGGCCGTGCGCTGGCCGGTGCGCTGACCGCGATCATGACCGGCGTCGCCTATGCGACCTCGGCCGAGATGGCCGGCGAGCTCGGTCCCTTCCCCGGCTACAAGAAGAACGCCAGCCACATGCTGCGCGTCATCCGCAACCACCGCACGGCGGCCCACGGCCTTGCCGACGGCTATGAGGGCCTGAGCGTCACTCCCGTGCCGCTCGACCAYGSSACSCTCGCCCGTCTCGGCGGCTCGRSCGYCACCATGKCGGAGCGCYCGCGCATCGTCTGGGACGAAGCGCTGGAGCAGGGCAAGCGCTACGGCTACCGCAACGCCCAGGCRACCGTGATCGCGCCGACCGGCACGATCGGCCTCGTCATGGATTGCGACACCACCGGCATCGAGCCCGACTTCGCGCTGGTGAAGTTCAAGAAGCTCGCCGGCGGCGGTTACTTCAAGATCATCAACCGCGCCGTTCCGGATGCACTCCGTGCGCTCGGCTACCGCGAGGCCGATATCGCCGAGATCGAGGCCTATGCCGTCGGCCACGGCTCGATGAAGCAGGCGCCGGGCGTCAACCCCTCGACGCTGCGCGCCAAGGGCTTCACCRACGAGAAGATCGAGGCGATCGAGAAGGGCTTGAAGAGCGCCTTCGACATCAAGTTCGTCTTCAACAAGTGGACGCTGGGCGAGGATTTCCTCACCGGCACGCTCAAGGTCCCGGCCGAGAAGCTCAACGACATGTCGTTCGAGCTCCTGCCCTTCCTCGGCTTTAGCAAGGCCGAGATCGAGGCCGCCAACGTCCATGTCTGCGGCGCGATGACCCTGGAAGGCGCTCCGCACCTGAAGACCGAGCACTACAACGTCTTCGATTGCGCCAACCCCTGCGGRCGCATCGGCAAGCGCTATCTCTCSGTCGAGAGCCATATCCGCATGATGGCGGCGGCSCAGCCCTTCATCTCGGGCGCGATCTCSAAGACCATCAACATGCCGAACGAGGCGACGGTCGAGGACTGCAAGAGCGCCTATATGCTCTCCTGGAAGCTGGCGCTGAAGGCGAACGCCCTCTACCGCGACGGCTCCAAGCTCTCGCAGCCGCTGAACTCGGCGCTGATCTCGGACGATGACGACGAGGCCGACGACGCGGTCGAGACGCTCGTCGCCCAGCCGATGGCGGCCCGCGCCACCCAGATCTCGGAGAAGATCGTCGAGCGCATCGTCGAGCGCATCGAGCGCAAGCGCGAGCGCGAGAAGCTGCCCGACCGCCGCACCGGCTACATCCAGAAGGCCACGGTCGGCGGCCACAAGGTCTATGTCCACACCGGCGAGTATTCGGACGGGCGCCTCGGCGAGATCTTCATCGACATGCACAAGGAGGGCGCGGCCTTCCGGGCGATGATGAACAACTTCGCCATCGCGGTCTCGCTCGGCCTGCAATACGGCGTGCCGCTGGAGGAGTATGTCGAGGCCTTCACCTTCACCCGCTTCGAGCCCTCGGGCTTCGTTGCCGGCAACCAGTCGATCAAGAACGCGACCTCGATCCTCGACTACGTCTTCCGCGAGCTCGCGATCTCCTATCTCGGCCGCAACGACCTCGCCCATGTCGATCCCAGCGAGATCGGCCATGACGTGATGGGCGGCGGCGTCGGCCAGGACAAGGCGCCGGACGCGGCTCCGATCACCTCGACCCCCCTCGCCTCGACCGGCTTCCGCCGCGGCAAGCCGATGAACCTGCTCGCCATCCAGGGCGGCGGCCAGGGAAGCCATGCTGCGAACGACGCGGTCGCCCGCTCGGTCGCCTCCACGACCGGCCTCGCCACCGCCGGCGCCACGGCTCTGAAGGAGGAGCCGGAAACCTATGGCGAGGCGGAAATGGCCAAGCTCGGCTTCGCCGCTCCGGCAGCCCAGCCGACAGCCTCCGAGCGGCGCGCCGAAGCGATCATGAAGGGTTATGTCGGCGACTCGTGCGGCGAATGCGGCAACTTCACCCTGGTCCGCAACGGCACCTGCCTGAAGTGCAACACGTGCGGGAGCACGACCGGCTGTAGCTAGTTACTCCGTGTATTGATTGTGAAAAGAGAGGCATAATGTTGCCTCGATTTTAGGAAAAGTTCCGCAAACAGATTTGCGCCGCGCGGCCATCAAGCCGGGCGGCGCTTTGCTTTTCAGCCAATCAGATCGGGCATTCGGGGCCGCTAGCTTCCAACGGCCTGGAACACGGCGCGTCGGCCAGCATCCGTCAGGCCTGAACTAAACGTGAGGTCGAAGACGACGAGCTTCATCACTGACTCGTGCATGTCAGCCCCTCTGATCAACAGGAGTGGCAAAGGGACATGAAGGACTGAGTGATGACGAACAACACCATCCTAGCAATGGTGACAAGAGGCAGCGGCGCCTCTCGGCGTCGGCCGATCCACCCGTCGCTGAGCACCGCAATCCGATGACGATGGTCCCGAGGATGGGAGCTCGCTTCGCTCTTGCCGAGCGCTCCGCTACGATCGGATCGACCATTTTCCCGAGGTGTGATGCAAATGTCGGATGGGAATGAGGCGACGCAAGCCTATGAGGCACTCCTCAAGCAGCAGTACGGCTTTCCCGACGAGTGGTTCTACTACGAACGCATCGACGACCGCTCAGGAAGCGGGGGTGTCCGTGCATTCGACCAACCTCGATTGGATCGGATGCCCGAAAATCTGCTGAAGGACCGGGGCCTATTCAAGCGCCTGGTGCTGAGCGTCAGGGACCTGTCGCACGCCGGAAGCGCGATCGCCTTCATCGAGGAGGAGGTGGACCACGATGGACGATATCCCCTCGCGGCCGTGAGGAAGTTCCTCTGCTACGAAACGACCTTGATCGTCTCCTATTGCCGACCCTTCTCGGAATCGAGGGGAGACATTCCCTCCCTCTCCTACGGCGCCCTAGGGATCAAGCTCTCGCCATTCACCCGCGCCTTGCACGACGACCTCATCAGCAAGCGGAACACCATCTTCGCTCACAGCGACGCCAGCCAGGTCGCGTACAGAGCCCCCGTGGTGATGAAGGGCCGCGACGGCGCTGGCGAGCCTTTCACAACCCTGTTCCCGCCAAGGTTCAACGAGGGGATCATGCTGGACTACCAGCGCGTCCAGCAGGCCAAGATTCTCAACAAATCGCTGCTCGGCGCCGTCATGGCGCGCCTACAGGCGATGCACGTCCACTTCCTCGACGTTCTGCCGTCGATGGACATGGACCTGCACGACCCAGCCCCCGATGGCTACGATTCCGCGTAGCGCTGTACGTAGAGCTATGGGTTATTCTGTCCGCGACGAAAAACACCTGCTCACGCGTCGGCACGGTCGATACCCTCCACTCCCCCAGCGCACGATGCGCCGGAATGGCGAATGCCCGTTTGAGCCCCTACGCCTCTTCCAGATCGCGCGGTGGGGCCGCCGCGACCAACTTGCGATCATTCGTCGGCAGCAGGCCGGCCCGTTTTTCCGTAACCCAGGAAATCCTGCCGTACCGGAGCTCGACCGCGTCTTCGAACTTGGCGCGATCGAGGCCGAGCGTCTTCAGACCCCGTCGCAGCCGGAAACGGGCCACACCGTCCAGCAGGTTTTGGAACCCGATCTTCGGCTTCTGCTGCAACTCGCGGACCGTATGGTAAAGGCCGGTGAGACCCAAGATGCCGGCGGTCGCGACTRCAGCGGACTGAGGCAGTCCGACCACCGATCCAGCAGCTCCGGCCGAAAGGATGACAACCGTCGACCAAGTCAGTCCTGTTTCGAGGCGACCGATGAACCTGTTCGATCCCGAGATCAATGTGTCAACTCTGTCGATCTCGCCCTGTCTGGCCGCCAAGGCGATCCCGTGGAGTCGCTTGCGCTCCGCGCGCAACGCTTCCAGCTCAGCGTCTCGTTGCCCCAAAGCTCGTTTCGCCTCGGCGACATCTGCCTCATGGGCCTCTTTGAGCTCCCGCTTTTCCTGCCCGTGACGCTGCGCGGCCACCCGGGCCTTCCTCTCATATTCGCTGCGGACCTCGTTGGCGGTCGCGTTGCGCATCTCTTCCAGGAGCATCTGGGGATTGGCGGTGGTCGCTAGGCGTTCGAGGCCGAGCGTCTCGTCCATCAGCCGTTCGACACTGCGCTGGTCGGAGAGCAGCAGCTCGAACTGCTGGGCGCGTTCGGGGTCAAACTCCTTCAGCTTGTCGTGGACGGCCTTCAGCACTTCCTTACGCGGCCTGAGGACGCGTTCGCAGGAGGCGATGAGATGCCCGCGCGGAATGTCGACCTGCTTGGCCTTAGCATCGTCCCTGACGAGGCCGGTCCGAAGCCAGGCCGTCATCGCGAGCTCGCGCTTGATGATGACGGGCGGTGTTTGCCGATCGTTGATCATCCGGTTCTTGCGGCAGAAGTCGCGGGCGTAGTCCACGAAGATCGGGTTCGTGGTGACGAAGACGAACCTGGAGGTCAACGGGTCGGCGCTCTTGTGCCCCGCCCTCAGCCGCATGGTGAGCGCTGCGCAGGTTGCATCGTGCTCCCGGGCGTCGACGGAATCGACCTTCCAGCGGATACCGGCGAAAAAGTCGTCATAGGTCGCCTTGTCGAAGAACTTCGTCTGGGAGGGCGTCGTGGTCAGGTCGATCGGACGCACCGTAACACCGACCTGCTGGAGAGCGCGCTCGGGATCCCGGATCACCGACCTAACGAAATCCTCGTTGATCTCGTTTTTCATCAGGGCCGAGTGCGTCGGCCCATGGCGGGCGGAGAGCGGCTGGGAGAGCATGCTCTGCAGGTTTCTCGACATCTCCTCCACGCTGACCGGAAGGACGATGACGTTGCAACCGATGCCGCGCAGCGAGGTCACGACGTTGGCGATGTCCTCGCAGGCCTCCTTCCCCGACAATCCCAAAAGATCGAGCGCAACCGGGGTATCGAGGATCAGCGTGAGGTCGGACTTCTTGGTCTCCCCGGTCGGCTTGACGAAATCCTCGACGACCTCGGTGAGCAATCCGATCGAGGCCAACCTGGCGAGGTGAGGAACGAATTCGCTCTTGTTCTTGACCAAGTCGTGAACAAAGCGGGCGCACAGGTACTGCTCCTCGCGGCTCAGCGTCCGTCCGCCCTCCTCAAGCCGATCGAGGACAGCCTGGTTCGCCATCCCCAATCGGATGCGCTCGACATGCAGGGCGAACGCCTCCTCCGTGAACGCGTCGAAGGAAACCAGGAAGCGTATCAGAATGTCCTTCAAGCTCTCGCGATCCAGGGAGAACTGGAACAGGTCAGTGACCTTCGGTGGGAACTTTTCGAAATCGTCCACAATCCGATCCAGGACCTGAACAATCTCGATCTGGTTCTCGTCATCGTCAGCCGCAGGCTGGAACGAGACCGTGAAGACGGCGCCAGCCTGTCGCTTCAGATAACCTTTCGCAAGCAGGCGGCCTGTAAAGCTCTCGGCGACATCCTTGTTGAACCTCCACCCATAGATCTTCTGGACGCCTAGCGAGAGAAGGCCGCCGTCGAAGATGGTGCCGTTCATCGCGGCCAGGACCGGTTCGAGGAACGGGATGAGGGCGTCGAGCACGTCGCCGTCCTGGTTCACCTTCAACCCCGAAAGGGCGGCGTATACTCTCAGAGCATGTCTGGTGACCGTGGTCATTGGGATCGCTCACCAACCGACTTGGCAGGGAAATCCCGAGCCACGTCCCGTGGCGTACGGCATTGCAGGTCGACGCGCCGCCACGCAGCGCCAGGATGATGGCCGGCCATTCGCGAATCTCCCAGGCAACACCATTAGATCGCGTCGCGAGCTCCTCCACCAGCGGCAACTCCGCGATTAATCCCAAGTGTTCTTTAGGGATCCGAGTTCCTCGGCCCAGTTTGAGGTGGACAACTACCAGATGTCGCTCTCGCCGAGTATTGCTCCTTCCGGTTTCATCCTAGCCTCGCGACGAATATCTAAAGGAAGCTCGCGAGCGTGCCCGTGTCTGTTGCAATATCTGATAAGGTCGTGGCCGAGCTGCTGCGGATGGAGGAGGATTGCACCCACTCCGGCAAGGCTCATTTCAACGCCGCGACCCGCTGGACGAGGTGGAACTATATCTTCGGCATTCCCTCCGTAGGGCTGAGCGCGCTAGCGGGGGGCGCCTTCTTCCAGGATTACGCTGTCTCCGCAGGATTGATGTCGTCTGGCGTCACCGTGCTCACGGCGCTGATGACGTTCCTCAAGCCAGACGAGAAGCTTCATCACTGACTCGTGCATGTCAGCCACTCTGAAACAAGAGCGGCAAAGGGACATGAAGGGCCGGGCGATGACGAACAACACCATCCTCGCAATGGTGAAAAACCGCCTCCGCGACAACCTTCAGCAGCTCAATCATAAGATTTCCGATGAAGACACCGCTCGGTTGGCACGCTTCCTACTCGAGGACCTTGATGCCGCCCAGTGGCGGCTCGTTCCAGCAGCGCCGACGCGGGAAATGGTCACCGCATCGATGACCGCCATGCGTAAGCGCCGCAAACGTCAAGGCAGAGTTGCCGAGAGGCTGAAGCATGCGTGGAGGCTGGCCGCGGGCATTGAGGCTGCTCCTCATTGGAATGTTACCAAGCAACCATCTGGCGCGCTCCTCAGCGTCGACAAGAATGGCGGGCTTCGAGACGACGAACGACTACAGCTTCATGACAATGCACTGAACGTTGGGACGCTCGAGAGCATGTCGGATGAACTCTTCGAAGAGCCTAACGCCGAGCTAGCCCAGTACGAACGCGAGGGCGATAGTTCGTGACTTCACGTCGATATACGGGCTCCGTTGGCCGAAATGCCTACTTCGGCCTCTCCAAGGTGGCCGACAGTCGCTCAGCCGGAACCGGCCCATTGCTGACGCTGGCAATGTCCGCTTTCGGGCATGCCGATTGTTTACACCCTAGGAAGCAAGACACGCTCGCCGACTTCGCGCGCGTCAGCATGTCCACGGTCGAGCGCGTCGAGCGCGCTGAGCCGGTCAGTATCGAAAGCCTCGACCGAATCGCTCAGGCACTCGGTTACGAACCCGGCGCCTTCTCAGCGCCCCGCCTGCCAATCCCCAAGGAAGAGGCGGCCACGCAGATGGTCGATCAGCTCGGAAATCTCCAGCAGGTCGAGGTGCGCCCGTTCGAAACCCACCGCCAGATTAGAATGATCGCAGCCACCCAGGCCTGTTACATCCACCGCCCCGAGGTAGGGGCCGCCTACGACGAGCAGGTAGCGGGCCTGCGGGAGTGGCTAGACTTGGCGTCCTTCGCACTGGGGCCTGCCCCCGTCGACGGGGGCAGGCCGATCCGTCGGCGGGCACTCTGCGACGGCATCCTGGCCGCGGTTGCCGATCTGCGCCGCCGCGGCGTCACGGTTCTCGTCGGCATCGCCGACGCGCCAATCCCGGGATCCGCCGATTGGAAAGTGGCGATCATCTCGCTCACGCCCAAGCTCTCCGATCCCGGCGCGCCCAAGCGCCGGGCGATCTTCGTCGATAAGCGCTGCTTGCGTCCCGGTCCCGGCTATCTGGAACACCTGTCCGACGAGGCGGACCTCTAGATAGAGATCGTTCGCGGGATGCTGCCGGCGCGATCAGTCGAATCGGAAGCCGAAGAGCCCGGTCGTCTCGTCCCGATCCGATAGCCTCGGTTCTATGATCGCGGCCTCACGGTCGATGCCGTCTTCGAGCTTCAGTGAATCGTAGATGTCGCTGTTCATCGTGACGATGTACTGCCGCCCGTAATCTCTGGCGGCAGCGGCACCCAGACCTATGGCACGCGCAACCTGCCGGGGATCGACACCGTCGAAGAGGTGGCTGTCGTGGATAAGAAAGCCTGGTCCGTTCCCTCGCTTCGACCAGATGCAGAACAAGGCGTAGTCTAGGCAGAAGATCTCCATGCTTGAGATGCCCCCGCCACGGTCGCCCTGGATCGTGATCCGGAACTCTGGACCGTTCTCCGTGGCCTCGACCTCGAACTTGCCCTTCCTGTCCTCGTAGAGCTTTTTGATCGCCGCTCCGACGAGGAGGATGGCCTCGTTCAGCCGCTCGTGTCGGTTCTGGTGATCGAGCTGGAGCCGTTGCTTGATGCTCGCTCGCTCGATGGTGAGCTCCGTGCCCTCGCTGGCAAGGACCGTTGCCGACTGGAAGCGATCGCGCAGCGAGGCGGCCTCGGCCTCGGCATCGGCCAGCCGCTTCTGCAAGCCGACGAAATCCTCAAGAGCCCCACGCCCTTCCAGCAGTTGCAGGATCTCGCTCCGCTCGGCGTCCAGGATCGCGAACCGGTCCTCGCCCTTCTTGATCTGCCGCTCGGTCTCATCGACCTCCTCACTGAGGTGGGTGCGCCTGTTATCGATCACGCTCTTGTGGAAGCGGGCAACATCGTCGAATCGCCGAATGGCCACGTCCGGCAATTCGATGCCCACGGCAGCGTACAGCCGGCCGACGTCGCTTCGCTCGGGAACGCGTTCCACCTCGATGGCGTTGCGTAGGTGCGCGACGGTCTCGCGAAGCGGCACCGCACGTCGCGAAATCGCCTGCATCTCCACCTTGGCCCTGGTGGCCTGGTCCATCATCTCGCGATAGGCTTCGTGGACCTGGAACCGGCCCAGTTCCTCCTTGAGCTTGATAGCCCTCGCCTCAGCCTCGGCGAGCGCCGATCGTAGCTCGCCGACGCTCCCGATCACCTGTCCGAACGCGCCGTCTTCAACCGCCTTCTTCAGCTCTTCGAGCTGCTTCTCGCGCTTCCGAATGGACTGAAGCGCCCTGGGAATTCGCCAGTCCAGGCCGAGCAGGTAGGAGAGGCTCACCTGCCAATCCGGGCGCTGCTGGGCCTCGGCCTGGCGCTCAACGTAGGAGTAGCCGCGCGAGCCCTGACGGCGGGCGAAGTAGCCGATCAGCGACCGGAAGCTTGGAGAGAAGCTCTCCTCGAACGCCGAGCCCTTCATCACGGACGGGAATTCGAACATGTGATGGGCGAGGAAGTCCTTCCATTCCTCGTTGGATATCGACAGCCCGCCGATATTCGAGGCCGAGCCGACGCCCGCCTTGTCCTTCTTCGCCGTCAGCTTGAAGTGCTCGACGCTCGCCGCGTCGATGTAGATGCGGCTCGGCTTCGATCCGCTCCTCTCGACCTCGACGTCGCGGCCCGCCACGCGGAAGGTCCCGCGGAAGGTGTTCTCGATCAGGGCCTTGTGGCGTAGGAGGCTATCCGGATCTGCCTTGGCCCCAAGCAGGAAGTGAATGATCTCGATGAGGCTCGACTTCCCAGCGCTGTTGCGCGTCTTGGCGTCGTCCTCCTTCGACGACTTATCAGACAGCAGGACGTTGAGCCCGCCATGGAAGCGCACGGGCTTGAACGTCTTCAGGTCGCTGTTGATCGAGATGATCATGCCGGCTCCGCCGGCCGCATCAGCCCGCCTGTCTCATCGATGGCCTTGATCGCATAAAGGAAGGTCAGAGCGAGGACGAACCAGTCGAACGAGATCGGGCTGGCCTCCTGAAGCGCCGCTCGTGACGCGCGCACGCGTTCCCAGAGCTCGGAAACGTCCCGGGGACGGTCGAGCTGGGCAAGGATCTCCGCGCCAACGCCGACGATGGCGCGATGCGGTGATAGATGTTTCCCGGGAAGGATCATGCGGCGGCCTTGGACGGATCATCCTTAAAGATATCGCAGGCCTCAAAGAGGTAGGCGAGAAGCGCCTGCGCGGCGACTTGCCGCTCCGGCGGGACGCTGCCGATCCCAGTGATGCCTTCGTAGAGCGCTGTCAGGATCGCGTGCGGAGGCAGGTTCTGGGCGTCGAGGTCGGCATAGCGTTGCGAGAATACCTTGGCTACCTGTTTCCCGAGTTCCGGATCGGGATGCTGGTCGACATAGGTCGCCACGACGGTCGCATTGCCACTCGCGCCGATCAAGGTCCGCCGCCAGTGTCCTTGGATCCGGTTGATCTCAAGCTTATTCACGGGCGGCTGGTTGGGTTTGGCATCGGCGAAGGGCGCCTCGTCCATGCCCTTGATGACGCCGGCCATCAGCGTCGCGACCTCCTCCACCTGCATGTTCATGCTGTCCTCGGCCGAGGCGACCGGGCCGAGAAGGTACACGATGTCGTTCTCTGACAGGCCGAGGACGCGGTCGCTGAACGCCGGCGGCCCGATCAGTCCAAAACGGTGCTTCGAGTACTGGCGGCCGAAAGCCTCGATCAACTCGATGACATCGACGGGTACGCCGTCGAACAGGTTATGGACGAAGTGCCATTCCTTCATGATTGATGGCAGCTTCGACGCCGCGGCGGCGTAGTCRTCCTTCATCTTCTTCGTCACTGTGGCGGCGCTCACCGGCGTGTCGTGGCGCTTGCCGTAACACTGGAAGACGAACCCCGAACCTCGCAGGTAACCGTCGCAGCCCTTGTCACCGAGGCTGCCCATCGCTCTTGCCGGAACGAAGTCGGCGCCATGGAGCCGCTCCATCACTTCGGAAAAGAACTCCTGGAAGCCGTCTCCGTGAATTCGGCGCAGCTTGAGCTCAAGGGACATCTGCCATTGCAGACGCTGGTGTGGGGTCATCCAGTCGGACATGACCGCTCGCGATTGTTGGAGGGAACACTCACTAAAGGGCCAAGGCATCTCTCAGGCAACGTCCTAGCCCGCGTTATGCCCAAGCCGCGTCAATCCTGGTTAGCCTACGATGTTTCGAGAAATTGCTCGCTTCCACGCCACCATCTCGTCAGGCCAGTGATCAAGGGTATTTCTAGCGTCGACGTCGGCAGGTTAATGGACCTCATTTCTGATCAGCGGCGCCGCATGCGAGCTTCAGTGTTGTCGAAGCTTAGTCGATAGCCATTGAGCTGCATCTCAGAGCAATCGATGTTTTGTTGCCGCGCCAGCCTTTCGATGGTGTGGCGGATGTCCGGGTCGATCCGATGACCGAAGTAGATCGTGCGGACAGTGGCTGGGTTGCGATAGCCGATCCGGCCCAGCCGCTGCGTGAACATGCGCCACTCACGTTCGTAACCCCACTTCTGGCTCTTCGAAGACAGCACTCTACGGACATCGGTTTCGAGATCGTTCTCTCCGAGATCAAGGTTCGGTGGGCTCTCGGTGTAGAAGAGCCGCGAGAACGCAGCGTTTCCCTCAAGGGAATCGCGCAGGTCTGAGAAATCGTATGCGATGCAAATGCCGCGGAACTCGTCGGCATAGTGCGCCCACATGAGCTCATTAGTTGGCGTCTCGCTGAAGCAGGCGATCCCGGTCCGCTGCTTGCCCTCGCGAATCGATTCGAGAATGGTCTGGAAGTAGAGATCGCCCGGACCGTGGCGGCGAGCGAAGAATGTGCCTTCCATCGGATCGTTCATCTGATGGTACGCCGCGGCCCAAATATACCCCTCCTGGATAGCCGCCAGTTCGCGGCGCTGAACCTCAACGGTATCGTCGTCGAAGCGTCGGAAGCTTCGATAGCGATAAAGCCGCGTAGGTGTGACGTAGTCGACTATGCGGCCCGGCATGCGATCCTCCCGCTATAAATGCTGGATACCAGCGACGTAGGACCACTGCGAGAACGACTTGAAAATGCGACCCATAGGCTTGATTGGGCGATGGACCGCCGTGTGCGAAGTGATTCCACGCTGGAATGAGCAGCCCGCCGCACTCGGGCAGGAAAGTCCGTTTTTAGGCAAGTGGCCAGAGTCGGCTCCTGGCGCTTCTCGTTCATCCCACTCTGTTAATGTGCCGTAAGCTATCGGCCTCCCTCTCTGATCAGATCAATGAGCGCGCGAAGCTTCAGCGGGATGTTCCGGCGCCCAGAGAAATACAGCGACAAGCCCGGAAAAGGCGGCGTCCACTCGCTAAGCACCTCGATGAGCCGGCCAGCTTCGACATGCGGGCGGGCCGAAGTCTCCTCGACGTAGGCGAGACCGACGCCTGCCAGAGCAGCGGATAGAGCGAGTTCTGTGGCGTCGAAGATGAGCACGCCTGGTACATCGACAGTCATTGCTTCGCCACGGCGCTCGAACTCCCACCGATAAAGGCGACCGTTGGCCATCCGATGATGGATGCACTGATGCTTCGCCACGTCGAGCGGGGATGAAGGCCTTTGGCGCTCTGCAAAATAGTTGGGCGCACCGACGACGATCATCCTGAGCCAGGGAAAGATCGGCACGGCGACCATATCAGGGGGCACTGCGTCGGCCAGCCGTGCACCGGCATCGAACGATCCGTCCGCAAGATCGACAAAGGCCGCATCGGTCGCGATCTCCAGCGTCACCTTGGGGTAGCGTGTCGAATAGGCGAGCAGGATCGGCTCCAGCATCATGCGCGCTGCGCCCAAGGATGTGGTGATGCGCAACGTCCCCGACGGCTCGCTCGCCTCCGCGCCGAGTTCGTCAATCGTTTGACCGATCGACTGGAGGGCCGGACCGATGCCGTTGACGAATTGCTCACCGGCTGCCGTCAGCGAGACGCTCCGGGTCGTGCGATTGAACAGCTTGACCGCCAGCCGGTTCTCCAAACCAGCGACGGCATGGCTCAGCGCAGACGAGGTCTGCCCGAGCGAGCGCCCGGCCGCGCGGAATCCTCCATGGCGCGCCACGGCGATAACCGCCTCGGCCTCCGCAAAGCTCAGCTTCATTGCTCGATTCTTCTCATTGATCCGATGAGATTGACGTGGCTTCTTTCATCGCACGTCGCCCTGCATATCGAAAGCCAGACACAGGAGCTTTCGATGCGAACAATCAATCAGAACTATATCGATGGCCGCTTCGTGCCGGTGCAAGGCACTGACCTAGGGCCGCTGTTCAACCCCGCGACGGAGGAGCAGATCGGCACGGTCCATTTGTCGAATGCCGCGGATGTTGATGCAGCGGTTCGAGCGGCTGTGGCCGCTTATGCGGAGATTTCGACGATGTCGAACAGCAAGCGCGTCGCGATGCTGCATCGGCTATCGGATGTCGTCTCGCGACGCAGCGCGTATCTCGCCGAGGCCATGAGCGAAGAATACGGCGCACCCGCGCCATTCGTGGAGGCCAGCGCCAGCCGGGCAGGACAGGTCTTCCTCGACATGGCACGAACGGTCGAGGCCTATCCTTGGCAGCGCCAAATCGGATCGGCACTGGTCGAGATGCGCCCGGTTGGCGTGGCCGCCGCTGTCACGCCCTGGAACAGCAATCTCGGCTTCATCTGCTCGAAGCTCGCCACAGCCATCGCGGCGGGCACCTCGATCGTGATCAAGCCTTCGGAGATGAGYGCCTGGCAGACGCAGGTGCTCGCGGAGGCGCTCGATGAGGCCGAACTGCCGAACGGCGTCTACAACATCATCAACGGGACTGGAGCATTGGCCGGGGACGCTCTGACCCGTCATCGCGACATCGCCAAAATTACATTCACCGGGTCGACTGAGACCGGGCGGGCGATCCTTCGCGCAGCATCGGATACAATGAAGCGGGTCACGCTCGAACTAGGCGGAAAAGGCGCGCAGATCGTTCTCGACGATGCCGATCCAGACGCTGCCGCGGCTCAAGTGCTCGCCAACGGCTTCATCAATAGCGGGCAGGCCTGTATCGCAGGAACGCGCATTCTGGTCCCGGAACACAAGCTGACGACGATGCAAGAGCGCTTGGTGGCAGGCTTGGCGAACTGGTCGGTCGGACCCGGCAATGATCCGGCYTCGCGCATAGGCCCGATGGTCAGCGCCAGGCAGTGGGAGCGCGTCCAGTCTTACATCGCGCTCGGCCCACAAGAGGGGGCTCGCGTTCTCGCGGGTGGCGAAGGCAGGCCCGACGGCCTGAATAGCGGTTGGTTCGTCAAACCGACGCTTTTTGGCGAGGTCGATAACAGCATGCGGATCGCACGGGAGGAGATATTCGGACCGGTGCTTTGCGTTCTGCCCTATCGTGACGAGGACCACGCGATTAGCATCGCAAACGACACGGACTACGGCCTTCAGAATTATGTCATCGGTACCGACCCAGAGCGTTGCCGGCGCATTGCGTCGCAGCTGCATTCGGGCCGCGTCGTCATCAATGGAGCGAAACACGAACCGCACGCGCCCTTCGGCGGCTTCAAGCAGTCGGGTATCGGACGCGAGTACGGCTCATTCGGACTGGAGGCATTCCTGGAACCGCGCTCCATTTTGGGGTGAGGGTTGGCGCACGGGGCCCGGACGGCAATGAACGGGCCGAACTGGCCTTCCTGGCAGGGGATCAGTTCAGGAGACGGTTGGCGCGGAGCGCCGTCACGGCGGCGTCCACAAATGTGCGTACCTTGGCCGGGGCTTGGCGACCTTCCGTATACACGACGTGGATCGGCAAGGGCGGTTCTTCGTCGTCGCTGAGCACGACCTGGAGGCGTCCATCCAACAATGCCGGACCGATTTGATAATGCAGGACGCGGGTTAACCCCCACCCAGCAATGGCGGCCGCAATGACCGCGTCGTTGGTATTACACTGAAGCGAGGGATGGACGGTGACCCGCTGGTCGCGAGCGAACCGCCACTCCGGCGAAGCCCAGGCACTCGTCGAGGCCGCGATCCGATGGTCCTTGAGCTGCTGGGGGGTCGTTGGGACACCATGCTTCTCGAAATAGGACGGGGCGCCGCAGACAACCCGCCGAACCGAGCCGACCTTCACTGCGGTGAAGCCGGAATCTGCGAGATGCCCTATCCGGACCGCGACATCGATACCTTCCTCGACGATATTGACCTGGCGGTCCAGGAACAGGGTCCTTGCCGCCATGGTCGGATAGGCGTCAAGATAATCCGTGACGATCGGCAGGACGTACATCTGGCCGAACAGGAGCGACGCGGTGACCGCGAGCGTTCCTGAGGGCGTCGCATAGGACCCTGCAGCCGCAGCTTCCGCCTCCAGGATGTCCGAGAGGATTCGGCGGCAATCGTCGAAGTAGCGGTCGCCGGCTTCGGTGAGCTTTACGGATCGGGTCGTGCGCACGAACAAGCGCGCGCCGATGGCGTCTTCCAGGGCAGCCACGGAGCGCGTCACGGCAGGCGCGCTCATATGCAATTGGCGCGCGCTTTCCGAAAAGCTCGCGGTCTCCGCTACCTTCACGAAGATGCGCATGGCCTGCCAGCGATCCATCAATTGCCCCCTACGGCCGGTCTGCCCGCTGCAATGCTGTCAGCAGCCTATAGCGGGTCGCAAAGAGGTTGCGCAAAACTGGGCCGCCATGGGCTTACGCCCTGCTGGCCGAGCCTTGTTTGAATGTCGCGATGAAGCGTCTGGCGAAGGTCTCGATCTTTCGGCATGTGTCCTCGCACAGGCCGAGGCTCTCCGCCCTCGCGCGAGCGGCAGCTCGCAGCGCCTCATCTTCGGACAGTGCCGCGATCGCGACCGCCTGAACCGTAGCGGTCTGGACATCGAAGCTCCGCCCCTCTCTTGCAATGTCGATCTCAGCCTCACTCATCCCGAGCCGCTTGGCGTCCGCATACTGTTGCCAATATGCGGACGGGTCATCGGGGCCTTCAATCAAGGCAAGCTCAATCGAGACGCGAACGCGCTCGTTGATTGGATCGGGAATCACGGCCGCGTCTCCGCAAGAACGAAGGATTTCAAAAGCCGAAATGGCTGAGGCCGGGGTGATCGTCAGGGCGACGGCCCAGAGGCCAGCGGAACTTGCGCTCGGCCTCGCTGATCGGCATTTCGTTGATGCTTGCATGGCGCGACCGCATCAGCCCATCCTCGGCGAACTCCCAGTTTTCGTTGCCATAAGCCCGGAACCACTGGCCGCTGTCGTCATGATACTCGTAGGCATAGCGCACGGCGATCCGGTTGCCGCGGAAGGCCCAGAGCTCCTTGATAAGGCGGTAGTCGAGCTCCCGATTCCACTTGCGGGTCAGGAAGGCCTGGGCCTCATCGCGACCGTTGCAGAATTCCGCCCGGTTCCGCCATTTCGTGTCGAGCGTGTAGGCGAGCGCGACCTTGGCGGCATCGCGCGTATTCCAGCCGTCTTCAGCCAGGCGGACTTTCTCGATGGCGCTCTCTTCAGTGAAGGGCGGCAGCGGCGGGCGGGACATTTTCAATCTCCTGGAATTGGGTGGAAAGCGGCGGCCGGGCGCATCGAGCGCGCCGGCCGTCGACTTCAGGCCGCGAGACGCTCGACGAGGGGGAAATCGACCTCGGTGCCGAGCGCTTCGTTGACGTAGTTGGTGAAGGTGTTGACAGCGACATGGCCGATGATTTCGAGGATCTCGGCATCGCTGTACCCGGCGGCCCGAACCTGATCGAGCGCGGCCGGGCCGACCGATCCCCGCGAGACCACCAGGGCCCGCGCGAAGGCGACCGCCGCAGCCGCCTTGGGATCCTGGGAGGTGCCCTCCAGATTGGCCGCAATCTCATCGTCGCTGAGCTTGGCGAACTTGCCGCCGAAATAGGTGTGCGCCGCCTGGCAGTAATCGCAGCCGTTGACGCCGGCCATCGCCAGCGCGATCCGCTCGCGAGTCGCCGGTGCAAGCTTGCCCTTGCCCAAGGCGGCCTGGAAGCCGGTGAGGCCCGTCAGAGCGGCGGTGCTGGTCGAAACCAGCCGGAAGATGTTCGGCACCGTGCCGATCTGCTTGCGGATCGTCTCGAGGATCGGTTGCGAGCCTTCGGGCGCCTCTTCGATCGTCGCGGGAGTCGGGATGTAGGACATGATGTTTCTCCTGTTTTGAAGGCGAGAGAACCGCTCTCGTCTGAGTTGAAGAATGATCGGTTGGGCCATCGTGTTGAATGCTCGAAAGGCGGAAGGGATTATTGCGCGCCAGACAGCAATGACGGCGGATGAGATTAGACCGCTAGCTGGATCCTGTTGTCGCCGCTCCCCTCCGGCTCGGCCGGAACGGTCGAGCAGAGCAGGATCTCGCCCTCTTCCAATGCGGCCGCAGGCTCCCGGACATAAGCGACACGGCCTTTGACGAGCTTGGTCCGGCATGTGCCGCAATGGCCCTCGCGGCAGCTGAATGCCGGCTCCAGCCCGCGCGCCTCGGCCAGTTCCAGGAGCGTGCCGGAGCCCGGCGTCCAGCGGGCTTCCTTGAGCGATTCCGTAAAGGCGACAGGAACCGCCTGCGTCGCGGGCTGTGGCCTGACAGCGATCTCGATCGGGGCTGCCGGAGCCGTGCGCTTGAGTGA
>NZ_JBFRDQ010000048.1:0-30846 GCF_052113865.1 Allobosea sp. TAB14
CTTCGGCCTCTCGCCGGGTTCAATCGGCGAGACGAAAAACTACATCGTCGCGCCGATCTGCCACGGCACGTATTCCGCGTCGCCATAGCCGAGCAGCTCAGACTTGGTCTTCTCGCCCGACGCGACCTTCAGCAGCTTCTCGAAGATCTCGCGGCCCTTCTGCTCGAGGCTGACGCCGTCGAGCACATCGCCGCAATTGATGTCCATGTCGTCGATCATCTTCTCGTAGATCGGCGTATTGGTGGCGAGCTTCACCGAAGGCGTCGGCTTGCAACCATAGGCCGAGCCGCGCCCCGTCGTGAAGGCGAGGATGTTGGCGCCGCCGGCCACCTGCCCTGTCGCCGCGACGGGGTCGTAGCCGGGCGTGTCCATATAGACGAAGCCCTTCGCCCTCACCGGCTCGGCATAGTGATACACCGCCGAGAGCGTCTTGGTGCCGCCCTTGGCCGCCGCGCCCAGCGACTTCTCCAGGATGGTGGTCAAGCCCCCCGCCTTGTTCCCCGGCGAAGGGTTGTTGTTCATGCTCATCCGGGCGCGTTCAGTATAGTCCTCCCACCACTTGATGATCCCGACGAGCTTCTCGCCGACCTCGCGCGTCGCAGCGCGGCGCGTCAGGAGATGCTCGGCGCCGTAGATCTCGGGCGTCTCGGAGAGGATCGCCGTGCCGCCATGCTCGACGAGGATGTCGACGGCCGCGCCCAGCGCCGGATTGGCGGTGATGCCGGAATAGCCGTCCGATCCCCCGCATTGCAGAGCCAGCATCAATTCGGAGGCCGGCACGGTCTCGCGCTTCGCCTGATTGGCGATCGGCAACATCACCTTCAGCGCATCGATGCCGGCGGCGACGGCCTTCTTGGTCCCGCCCGTCTCCTGGATCGTCAGCGTGCGGAAGACGTCGCTTTCGGTAACACCGTAGGCTTCCTTCATCCGGCTGATCTGGAAGCCCTCGCAGCCGAGGCCGACGACCAGCACCGCCGCCATGTTGGGGTTGCAGGCATAGCCCCAGGTGGTGCGCTTCAGCACCTCGAAGCTCTCGCCATTATAGWCGATGCCGCAGCCGGTGCCGTGGGTCAGCGCGATCACGCCGTCGACATTGGGATAATCGGCGAGCAGGCCGGAGCGCTTCACCTCCTCGGCCATGAAGCGCGCGGCCGAGGCCGAGCAGTTCACCGAGGTCAGGATGCCCACGTAGTTACGCGTGCCGGCCTTGCCGTTAGCGCGGCGGAAGCCCTCGAAGGTCGCCTGCTGCTCGATAGGCAGGACGAATTCCGGCTTGGCCTCCTGAGCGAAGGCATAATCGCGGTCGAAGGCATGGAAACCGGTATTGTGCTCGTGCACCCAATCGCCCGGCACGATGTCATCCGTCGCGAAGCCGATGATCTGGCCGAACTTGCGGATAGGCTGGTCCTTGGCGATCGGCACGATCGCCATCTTGTGCCCACGCGGGATGCGTTTCAGCGCCTCGACCCCAGCCGCGGTCACGCCCAGATCGACGGGATCGACCGCGACGACGACATTGTCGGCGGCGTTGAGCTTCAGAGTGCGGGGCGGCGCGGACTTGTCGAGCATGGCGGAACCGAATTCTCCGGACGCCGCGATGGCGGCGTGCGTCCCTAGAGATGCGCCCAACCGGCCGCATTTTCAATCGGTTCAAAGGAGGAAACGGTCATGCGTCAGACTCGGGCGCGGGCTAAAGGTCGAACGCCCGCTGCAAGGTTCACCCAACAGTAACCATCCAAGCCGATGTATCTCCTCAGACCTGCCTGAGAGATACCCCATGCTGACGCGCCGCTCGTTTACGTTTCCTGCCCTGTCCGTCGCGGCGGCAGGCTTGGCCGGCTGCGGGTCGAGAAGCATCGTCGCGCTGCCGGAGATCGGCTCAGGCTCGATCGCCCAGAGCCCGCAGGGCCTCGTCACGCGCACCTTGGCACGGCCTAACTATGCCGAGGTCTATGCCGATTATCCCGGCGAGCGCTTTCCGATTTCGGCCATCGACTATCAGCGCATCGATCCTCGCTTCCTCCGGCAGACCGTGGCGTTTCCGCGCGACGACAAACCCGGCTCGATCGTCGTCGATCCCGCCGGCTACCATCTCTATTTCGTCGAGTCCCCGCGCGTCGCGACGCAATACGGTGTCGGCGTGGGGCGCGAGGGCTTCGGCTGGTCGGGCGCCGCCCGGATCAACATGAAGCGGGACTGGGCCGACTGGGTCCCGCCGCCGGAGATGATCGCGCGCGATCCCGAGATCAGGTCCCAGCTCGAGCAGACGCCGCGCGGGCTTGGCGTGCGCGGCGGCTCGAAAAGCCCGCTCGGCGCCCGCACGATGTACCTCTTCGGCGAAGGACGGGACCTCGGCTACCGTATTCACGGCACATTCGAGCCCTACACGGTCGGYACCAATGTCTCGTCGGGCTGCATCCGCATGATCAATCAGGATATCGCGCATCTCTACGCGCGCGTGTCGCTCGGCACCCCCGTGACGGTGCTGCCCGCGTGAGCAGGGCCGGATGAACGGCAGCGCTCGGACCGGTTCATGTTCCGTTGAACTTCTGTGTGTTTTGATGGGTATCGAAAGGAGTTTGCCATGCGCAAGCTGTTGATTTTTGCGACGATTGCGGTCGGGAGCGCGCTCGCCGCGCCGGCCATGGCCACCGAGGCCCTGCCAAGGGAACTGGCCGCGCGCCTCGACAAGGCGCCGGCCGAATATTCCTGGTCGGCGGCAGCCGAGCGGCGGCACATGATCATGGAAGAGACGATGCGCCAGCAGCGCTACGGTCGCGGCTACGGCCCGCCGCGTGGCTATGGCCCACCGCGCGGTTATGGCTACGGTCCCCGCCCGGGCTGGGGCCCGCCGCCTCCGCGCTATTATGCTCCGCCCCCGCCTCCCGGCTGGTGGTAATTCCGAGAGCGACGGGCAACCGTCGCTCTTTTTTCTGATAGGCAGGCGTGCCTGCCAGCCGGGCCGTCTGGCGGCGATCTCCGCCACGCTCCACCTCTACCGACCTGAGACCCTGATCGCCCTCCAGATTTGGATGGAGCCCGTCGATCATGGCGATCCTGAAGGCCGCGCTCGATCGCGCCTGGGCAGGCGACTGCGACAAGCCGATGCTCATGACCGGCTCGAAGAAGCCTTCCACGCTGGCGCTTTTCGAGGCAGCGGGTTTCGAGCCATCCAAGGCCGGCTTTCAGGCCAGACGGCTTCCGGTCAGCGCCGGATAAGCGGCAGCCGGCGCAACGAAAAACCCCGGCCTTGCGGGCCGGGGCTCTCAAACGCAACTGAACTCTAGGCAGCACCGGCAACGCGGATCAACCGCGCCACAGGATCACTTGCCGCAAATCACTTGCCGGCGGCGGCCGGGACAGCCTTCGAGACGATACCTTCGAACGGCTTGTAGGCGTCCTTGGCGAGAGCGGTGTAGAGCTCSCCCATCTTGGTGAGCTGGGCGACAGCGCCCTCGAACGAGGTCTTGACGTAGTCGGCCTGGATCTCGAGAGCCTTGTCGAAGGTCTTCACGCCGGCGAGCTTCTCGAGCGTCGCGGTGCTGGCCTCGAAGGACTTCTTGGCATAGTCGGTCGCCTCGACGGCGATGGTCTGAACGCCCTTGGAGGTGGCGCCGAAAGCCTTCAGAGCGGCATCGACGTTCTCTTTGGAAGCCTTCTGGATGGTCTCGAACTGCTGGATCATGGCTGGTCTCCTGGCACCTTGGGTGCGGCCTCTGGTGACGGGCGTTGTCTCGCCCTGACGTGTCGCCCCAAGGTCGGATGAAGAGATCACCACCGGGGACTGCCGCTATATTGTGCAGCGCAACATGAATGTCAAGCGAACGCTGCAATGCACCAAACGCATATCGTTCCGATCGCAACCATTCAAGTTTTAACGGCTCCGTAACCGCGTCCGCCTAACCTCTCCCTCTGTGTCCTTCGCGCCACGTCAACCAGCGCGCGGAGGTCGGACTTTTGAGTATCGAGTTCGGGGCGTTTCATGGTGTTTGGTTGCGTTGGGTTGCGGCGTCCGCGTCTGCGGGTCGTCGCCGGGCTGATCGGAGTTGTCGCCATTGCGGCTACGATGGCCGCTTCCCCCGCCGAGGCGCGCAAGCGTCGCCATCATGCTGCGGGCGGCGGTGGCTACACCCCGCCCTATGCCGCGATGGTCGTCGACGTGAAGAGCGGGCGCACGCTGCACGCCGTCAATGAAGACGCGGCCCGCATCCCCGCCTCGCTCACCAAGGTCATGACGCTCTATCTGCTGTTCGAGCAGATGGAACGCGGCCGCTTCGACATGGATTCCGAGCTCAAGGTCTCGTCCTATGCGGCCTCGCAGCCGCCAACCAAGCTCGGCCTGCGCGCTGGTTCCACCCTTTCGGTCGGTGACGCGATCCGCAGCATGATCACGCTTTCGGCCAATGATTCCTCCGTCGTCGTCGCCGAGAATATCGCCGGCTCCGAGGATGCCTTCGCCGAGATGATGACGCGCAAGGCGCGCTCGCTCGGCATGAGCTCGAGCCGCTTCTACAATCCGCACGGCCTGCCGCATTCTCCGCCGAACCTGACGACCGCGCGCGACCTCACCATCCTGGCCCGCGCCATCCAGGAGCGCTTCCCGCGCTATTTCGCGCTCTTCCAGACCCGCGCCTTCCAGTATGGCAGCCGCACCATCCGCGGCCATAACCGCCTGCTCGGCAAGGTCGAGGGCGTCGATGGCATCAAGACCGGCTACACCCGCGCCTCCGGCTTCAACCTGATGACYTCGGCCAAGKCGGACGGTCRCCAGATCGTCTCSGTCGTGCTCGGCGGSCGCTCCGGCGCCTCCCGCGACAAGATCATGACCGACCTCGTCCTCGCCAATCTGCCGCGCGCCTCGACCAGCGGGCGCTCCTCGGTGATGGTCGCCGAGGCGCCTGAGCGCGAGGAACGCCCGCGCCAGGAAGAACGCCCGCGTCCCGAGGAGCGCGTCCGGCCGGAAGAGCGCCCGCGCGTCGCCGCCCTCGCCGAGCCTGCGCCGATCCCGGTGCCGCGTCCGGAGAACGTCGCCGCGCCGCAGCCCCAGCCGCTGCCGGTGGCCGCCCGCTCCTATGCGCCAATGCCGACCCAGACGCCGATCGCGCCGCCGCGTCCGATTGCCGCCGGCCAGCCGCTGCAGATCTCCGGCATGCGTCCGGTCACCGCGACCACCACGCCTTCGGCGATGCGCTGGTCCATCGGCGCCCAGCCGGCCGATGCCAAGGTCCTGCGCCCGCCGGCGAATGTCGACACCACCTCCTCGATCGCGCGACTGGCCGAGCCCGTCAAGGTCGCGGAGAACAARGTCGAGGCCCCGGCCGCCACCATCGCCCGCAAGTCGGACGCCGTTCCCGCCAAGGCACAGGCTCCCGAGCCTGCCCCGGCCATGTCGCATCAGGCCGCGGTCGTCGCCTCCGGCAAATGGGTGATCCAGCTCGGCGCCACCGACGACAAGGGCAAGGCCGAAGAGATCCTGGCCCGGGCCCGCGCCAAGGCGGCCGGCTCGCTCGCCAGCGCCTCCGGCTTCACCGAGAAGGTCGAGAAGGGCGGCTCCACCCTCTTCCGCGCCCGCTTCGCCGGCTTCGACGACTCGAAGGATGCGCAGAACGCCTGCAACAGGCTGAAGCGTGGCGGCTTCTCCTGCTTCGCCACCCGTAGCTGACCGGACCGGGAAAGGAGTTCACGCCATGTCGCAGACCTACTCCGGAAGCCCGTCGCTATCCCCGCTTCAGAAGGATGTCCTTGGCCTGGTTGACGCGAGCGGCAAGGCCGCTCGTACCCCCGGCATCCGGATGAATCCGCTTCATCAGGGATCGGTGGGCCTCACGGACCGCCTCCTCGCCCGCCCCCTGCTGAAGCCCCAGGATCTCGTAGGCCTCCTGCTGCGACATCGTGCCCGTGCCCGGCGCGCCGCGCTGCCCCGCGTCACCGTCACGATCAGCGTCTTCACGCCAGCCGGGCGACCGGCGGTCGAGATATGCCTCTAGCAGGCGAGCCCCGTCAGGATCCCGCGCCAGGCAATCGCGCATCAGAGCGCCGAGATCCGCCTGGCTCAGGCTGTCGAGATCGCGCCCGGCATAAGCTCCGCTCTTGACCCGGCCCCGCATCGCGCCGCTGTCGTGATCGAGTTCCATCGCAAGCAGGACCGACTGCACCTGCGAGGTCGCGCCCGGCGCCGGTCCGGCGCGATCGGCCCAGGGAAAGCGGATGCCGCCCGGCCCGGTGGCGCTCCAGCCGAGCAGCCAGGCGCCGATGCCACCGAGAAAGACGGCCATGTCCAGCCGTCCGCGCACCATCAGCAGGGCAGCGACACCCAGCGCAGCGACCCCGCCCACGGTCTTGGCAAGCTTGGCGACGATCTTCGGATTGGCGCCGGCGAACAATTTCACCAGCCACCAGACGAGAATGAGAACGGCGACGCCGTAGAGCAGGCTCACCCGCGCCCTCCTTCCATCGCCGCGATCAATCCCTTGACCGCCGGGCTCGCGCCGGCGAGCCGCAGCATCGCCTCGCGCCCGCCCGCGGCATAGGCCGCCGCGCCGCGCAGGAGCTCCAGCAGCGAGGCCGGAGCATTGACGTCGAAGCGCGCATGGGCGCCGCCGGTCAGCCTCGCGATGCCGGCGAAGGCACGGCTCGCCGCCGGCTCGGAACCCTCCTGGAACACGAAGCCACGGATACCGCGCAGGCCGAGCTCGCCGGCCAGCGCCGCGAGCGCATCGGCATCCTCCTCCATCGCATCGCCGACRAAGACGAAGGCCCGGATCGGCACGCTGCGCGCCTCGTCGCGCACATGCCTCAGCACGCGCGCGATCTGCGTCTGCCCACCCTCGCAGGCGATGCGGCCCATCAATCCCTTCAGCCGCTCGGGCTCGCCGACCCAGCCGGACGCCCGGCACTCGCCGAGCCCGCGGAAATAGACGAGCTGGACAGCGAGGCCGCCGCTCTCGGCCGCCACCTCGAACATCCGGCCCTGCAACGAGCAGGCGAGATCCCAGCTCGGCTGCCGGCTCATCGTCGCGTCGAGCGCGAAGACGAGGCGGCCCGCCGTTCCCGCCGCGAGCGGCGCCAGACGCTGCGCCGCGCCGAGAAAACGGTCGATCTCGCCCGGCTGCGACCGGCTGGCCGCCGCCGTCCCGGCGGCCTTGCCAACGGCACGGTCATTCTTCTCGCTCATGACGCGACGGGGACCTTTCTGAATCACTTCCCATCCTGATATTGGCCACAGCGGCCGCATTTGCTACGATCTTCGTCAACCCGACGCAGTTCGCCCCGCACGAGGACTTCAAGAAATATCCGCGCACTTTCGACGACGATTGCGCCAAGCTCGTCGCCGCCGGGGCCGACGCGGTGTTCTTCCCCTCGGTCGAGGAGATGTATCCGGCCGGCTTCGCGACCCGCGTGCTGCTGCTCGGCCCCGCCGCGGTCGGGCTGGAGGATCGCTTCCGGCCGACGCATTTCGAAGGCGTGGCAACGATCTGCTGCAAGCTCTTCACCCAGTCGCGCGCCGACTGCGCCGTCTTCGGCGAGAAGGACTACCAGCAGCTCAAGGTCGTCACCCGCATGGCTGGAGATCTCGACCTCGGCATCCAGATCGTACCGCTGGCGACGATCCGCGAAGCCGACGGCCTCGCCATGTCCTCGCGCAACCGCTACCTCTCGGCCGAGCATCGCGCGCTGGCCCCCACGCTTCATCGCGTCATGCAGGAACTCGCCGCGCGCATCCGCAACGACGACCTGCTCTTCCAGGCGGTGACGGAGGCGCAGAACGCCATCATCACCGCCGGCTTCGAGCTCGACTATCTGGAAGCCCGCCATGCCGAGACGCTGGCGCCGGTCACCGCGCGCACGGACGGCCCCATCCGTCTGATCCTGGCCGCCCGCATTGGCGGCACGCGGCTGATCGACAATATCGCGGTGTAGGCGCTCGCAGCGATCTGCGCCGGCCGGCTCGTTCGCCTTTGCCGCGTCTGCACCGTTTCCTGATGAACTGCGGCCCGTCTCGCATCGGGCGAAGCCGCATGCCTGCGACAGTGCCAAAGCGCGTCGGCCAATTTATCTTGATGATCAAGATAAATTGAAGTAAGCTCGCTCCGAACGCCCTTGGCAAGCGGGCGCAGGACGGGGCAACGGCGGTGGAGCTGATCATCGGAATGGCGATCCTCGCCGCCGCCACGGGGATCGGCGGCGGGCTATACGAGTTCATCGTGATCGATCCGGCCTGGCCGAACCGGCCGTCCCTGGTCCAGCCGAAGCATGGCGGAGTATCCCGCAAGCGCTTCTGGATCCCGCAGCATATCGTCTTCGAGTTTCTGCTCGTTGCGGCGCTGGTCGCGACCTGGACGGCATCCGGCGTTCGGCAGTGGCTGCTGGTCGCCGTCGCGACCCATGCGGCGATGCGCATCTGGTCGGCATGCGACTTCATCCCGAAGGCCCTCGCCTTCGAGCGAGCCGAGGCTGACAGCGTCGCGCCCGAAGCGGCCCGGCGCTGGACCAGGCGCAGCCGCTTCAGAATGCTGCTCGATCTCGCGACGCTGGCCGCCTTGCTCGCCGCATTCCGGGCAGCCACCCAGAGCGCTGGCCTCTGATCGCCATGCCCGATCGCGACAATGACGCACTCCTGCGCCAGCTTGGCCTCGCCGTGAGGCGGATGGGCGCGCAGGGCGTGCTCAGCAGCGCCGCCATGGCGAGGCGTTTCGGGCTGCATCCGACCGATCTGGAGGTTCTCGACCTCATCTTCCTGCGCGAGACCGTCACGGCCGGCGAGCTCGCCACGGCCACCGGCCTGACCTCGGGCTCGGTGACGGCGCTGGTCGACCGGCTGGCGGCGCGCGGTTACGTCACCCGCCGCCGGGACGAGGCCGATCGGAGGCGCACGCTGATCAGCGTCGTGCGGGCCGCGACGGCGCCGATCGAAGCAGCCTTCGAGCCGCGCCGGGTCGCCATGCACGCGCTCTGGTCGAGCTACGACGATGAGACGCTGCGCGCCGTGACCGACTTCCTGACCCGGAGTACAGAGCTGCTCGTCCGCCACACCGAGGACATTGCCGCGACAGCTGAAACCGGAACGATCCGTGGAGCGGCCGAGCCGGGCTGAGGCGCGGCACGACCCGCCCTCGCCCTACAGCAGCCCGAGCCCCGCCAGCTCCCGCCGCAATTCCTCCGGCATCTCGCCGAGATCGCCGCCATGCTCGGAGAGGTCGCGCGGCGCGTCCTTCGCCTGCAGATAGCGCCAGCCCTGGAAGGGCCGGAACGGGCGCGGCTCGACCGGCACCACCACCGGCTCCATGACCAGATGGCAGCGGCCGATGCCCTCGCCATCGGTGAAGGGGCGGATGTCGGTGAGACGCTGCCGCGCCGAGATCTGTCCCTTGATCACCCAGTAGAGCGAGCCGCCGTCGAGGATCTCCTCGATCTTCTTGGGGACCATGCGCGTGGTGTGCAACTGCTCAAGCGGCTCGCCGCGGGCACGCCGCTGCGCTTGGCGTTCGGCGATCCAATCCTCAAGATCGCTGATCGATTCGGCGCCGACGCAGAGCTTGAGCAGATGAAGGGACATGGCCGGTAAAATAGGCTCCTCCGCGCCGCCGGGCCAGCCTCCCGCATGCTTCTCCACAGACGCTCCTCAACGGCCATGCGCGAGCACGTTGACCAGCCGCCCGAAGGGATCGCGCAGGAAAAAGCGCCGCACGCCCCAGGGTTCCTCAACCGGCCCATATTCGATCGGGAGGCCCGCGGCCCGAACCCTGCGCAAGACCGCCTCGAGATCGTCGACCTCGATCGAAAGATCGGGTACTGGCGTGCCCGAGCCGCCTTCGCTGGCAAAGCCGAGCTGCGGCCCGGCGGGGGCTCCCTCCGCCGCATAGGTCTGGATCCAGCCATGATCCATGACGGGGTGCATGTCGAAAATGCTGCCGTAGAAGGGCTTCGCGAGGCCCGGTTCGGCCGTTAGCATATTCGCCACGATACGCTTCACCGTCATTTTCCCCTCCCGCAACTGGCTACGGACGTTTCATCATGCGCGGACTTGCAGGCAAGGCCATCCTCGTCACCGGCTCCTCGACCGGTATCGGCTATGCGATGGCGGAACGCCTCGTCGCGGAGGGCGCGAAGGTCCTCATCCACGGTCGCGACAAGGCGGAAGTGGATGCCGCCGTGGCGCAGCTCGGCGACGCCGCGAGCGGCACGACCGGCGATCTCGCCGAACCCGAGACCGCGCAGGCCATCGTCGATGCCACCATCGCCGCCTTCGGCCGCATCGACGGCCTCGTCAACAATGCCGGCATCTATCCGCGCGGCATTCTCGGCGAGACCACCGCCGCCTTCTTCGACCATATGTTCGCGATCAACACCCGCGCGCCGCTGCTCTGCGCCGAGGCCGCGATCCGCGCCTTCCGCGCCCAGAAATCGCCAGGCGCCATCGTCACGGTCGGCTCGATCAACGCCTATTGCGGCCTGTCCAACCTCACCGTCTATTCGATGTCGAAGGGCGCGCTGATGACGATGACGCGCAATCTCGGCAACACGCTCGGCCCCGAGCGCATCCGCGCCAACCAGCTCAATGTCGGCTGGACCTTCACCGCCAATGAGGACGCCACCCAGCAGCGCGAGGGGCGCAAGCCCGGCTGGCAGAACCATCTCTCGCTGCGCGAGGCGCCGACCGGCCGTATCATGCAGCCGGAGGAGATCGCCGCCCACACCGCCTTCTGGCTGTCGGAGGACAGCGCGCCGGTTTCCGGCCAGATCTACGAGGCCGAGCAATATCCGATGATCGGGCGCGGATGAACGACACGTCTCCCTCGCCCCTTCTTGCGCCCTTCGAGCCCTGGCTGACGCATTGGCGGCTGGTCCCGGACGGCGAGCCGATCAGGACCCATGCCAGCCGCCTGCTGCCGGTCCGGCAGGATGGCGCACCGGCGATGCTGAAGCTGCCTGAGGTCGAGGATGAGCGCCTCGGCTATCGCCCGCTCCAATACTGGGGCGGCGATGGTGCCGCCCGCCTGCTCGCACACGCCGACGAAGGCGCTGCCATGCTGATCGAGCGCGCCACTGGCCGGCGCTCGCTTTCCGCCATGGCCCGCAACGGCGAGGACGACGCCGCGACGGCGATCCTCTGCGACGCCGTCGCGGCGCTGCAGAAGCCACGCGGCCCATTCCCTACCGGGCTGATCCCGCTCGAAATCTGGTTCAAGGACCTGTTCCCGATGGCGGCGGAGCGCGGCGGCTTGCTGGCGCGATCGGCCGCTATCGCGAGCGAATTGCTGCCGGCCCAGCAGGACATCCTGCCGCTCCATGCCGATTGCCACCACGACAACGTCCTCGATTTCGAAGAGCGCGGCTGGCTCGCCATCGATCCGAAGGGCGTCATCGGCGACCGCGCCTTCGAATACACGATCCTGTTCTGCGATCCCGATCTCGGCGATCCCGAACCGCCGGTCGCGATCCTGCCCGGCCGTTTCGAGCGCCGTCTGGAAATCGTGCTGGCGAAATCGGGGCTGGAGCGGCGCCGGCTGCTGCGCTGGATCGTCGCCTGGTGCGGGCTCTCGGCCGCCTGGTTCATGGGCGACGACGATCCGCTGGCGGAGGTCAATCTGACGATACTGGGAAAGGCGGCAGCAGCGCTCGGCGAATAGCGCGCCGTCATGCTCGCCCTTGTGGCGAGCATCCACGTCTTGAACACCGCATGGCATCGACTAAGACGTGGATGGTCGGGACAAGCCCGACCATGACGCGCTGAATCGAAACCTCAGCGATCGCCCACAAGCGACTCCACCGCCTCGACTATTCTCCGATCACCACCACCTTCGCGCCCTCGGCCACCTGCGCCCCCGGCTCGCCGACGACCTCGCTCACCGTGCCGTCGCGCGGAGCGGTCAGCACATGCTCCATCTTCATCGCCTCGACGATGGCGAGGCGCTGGCCCTTCACCACCGCCTCGCCCGGCGCCACGAAGAGCGCGACGAGCTTGCCATGCATCGGCGCCTTGACCACGCCGCCGGAACCGGCAGCCCCATCGAGATCGACCGTAAACGGATCGAACAGCGAAACGGCCGTCTGCCGGCCGCGATGCAGCGCGTACCAGACACCGCCCTCGCCCTCGGCCAGCGAGACCTCGTGCTCGCCCTCGCCGATCTCATGGCCCGGCAGGCTGACGCGGGCATCCTCGCCCCGCCACTCGATGCGCGCATCGACGCGCTCGCCATCGACCGTGAGCGGCAGGCCAAGCGGCTGGCGCGGCATCAGCGAGAAGGCATCCGTCACCAGCCAGGGCGAGYGCGCCTCGCCCTCGGCCCGGCCGGCCGCTTCGACGATACCGGCGACCTGCCGCTCCTCCTCGAGCTGCAGGGCGACGGCCGCGACCGCCGCGGCATCGAGCGGCTGCGGCTCGGCGCCGAGCGCCTGGATGTTGCGGTCGATGAAGCCGGTATCGAACGGCCCCTTCCGGAACCCCTCCGCCTCCGTCAGCTTCTTCAGGAAGGCGAGATTGGTGCGCGGACCGGCGACGACCGTCTCGCCCAGCGCCGCACCCAGCCGGTCGAGCGCCTCGTCGCGCGTCGCGCCATGGGCGATGACCTTGGCGATCATCGGGTCGTAGAACGGCGTCACCGTATCGCCGGCCTCGACGCCGGTATCGATGCGGATGCCTTCGCCATGCGGAAAGCTCAGCGCCCAGAGCTTGCCGGTGGAAGGCAGGAAGCCCTTCTCCGGATCCTCGGCATAGAGCCGCGCCTCGACGGCATGGCCCTTCGCCTCGACGTCGTCCTGCGTGAAGCCGAGCGGCTCGCCGGCCGCGACCTTGAGCTGCAATTCGACGAGATCGAGCCCGGTGATCGCCTCCGTCACCGGATGCTCGACCTGGAGGCGCGTGTTCATCTCCATGAAGTAGAAGCGGTCGGCCTGCAGGCCCTCGCGCCCATCGGCGATGAACTCTACCGTCCCGGCCCCGACATAGCCGACGGCCCTGGCGGCTTCCGTCGCGGCCTTGCCCATGGCGGCGCGCACCTCCGGTGTCATGCCGGGCGCCGGTGCTTCCTCGATCACCTTCTGGTGACGCCGCTGCAAGGAGCAGTCGCGCTCGTAGAGATGGACGACATTGCCGTGGCTGTCGCCGAAGACCTGGATTTCGACATGGCGCGGCGAGAGGACATATTTCTCGACCAGCACGCGGGCGTCGCCGAAGGCGCTTGCGCCCTCGCGCTGGGCGCTGGTCAGCGCGTCGTCGAAATCCTCGGGCCGATCGACCTTCTTCATGCCCTTGCCGCCGCCGCCGGCGACCGCCTTGATGAGCACGGGGTAGCCGATGCGCCGCGCCTCCCCGCGGAGGAAATCGGCGCCCTGCTCGGTGCCGTGATAGCCCGGCACGACCGGCACATCGGCCTTCTCGACCAGAGCCTTGGCGGCGTCCTTCAGCCCCATCGCCCGGATGGCCGAGGCCGGCGGGCCGACGAAGACGATGCCGGCCGCCGCGCAGGCGTCCGCGAAATCGGCATTCTCTGAGAGGAAGCCATAACCCGGATGGATGCAGGCCGCGCCGGCCTGCTTGGCGACAGCGAGAATCTTGGCAGCGTCGAGATAGCTCTCTCGGGCCGGCGCGGGGCCGATATGATAGGCTTCGTCGGCCATCTGCACGAAGAGCGCCTCGGCATCGGCATCCGAATAGACGGCGATGGTGCGAAGCCCCAGCCGCTTCGCGGTGCGGATGACGCGGCAGGCGATCTCGCCGCGATTGGCGATCAGGATGGAGGGGAGCTTGGCGGCGATCGTCATGGAAGCGTCCTCGGAACATCCTTGAAAGGCTTTTCGCCTTTATAGCCCGCCTGCCCCATCTGTCTGCGCCTTGTTGCGCAAACCGGTTTGGGCCGCTTCCGAATCCGCGCTCCGCCGCAACGAGCGCCAGATCGCCCATGTCGCCTGGAAGCAGATCCCGGCGACGACAAGGTCGAACAGATATTCCGGCCAGCGCACCACCGGCAGGGCACGGGCGGCGAGCCCGACCAGAGCGAAACCCGTGGTCGAGATCGCATCGTTGCGGCTCGACAGCCAGGTTGCCTTGATCACCGGATTATCCTCGCGGCGGAAGCGCCAGAGCACGGCAATCACGATGAGCGCGATCACGATGGCGCTCACCGCGGCGAAGCCGAGCGTCCAGATCTCGATAGGCCTGGGATTCAGAATCTTGTCGTGGAGGTCGTAGAGCGTGTGCAGCCCGGCGACAGCCATCACCGCGCCGATCGCAATCGCAGCCAGCCGTTCGGCCCGGTTGTCGCGGCCGAAGACGATGGCGGCGATGCCGTAGAGCGCGACGTCATAGACCCAATCGACGCCGTCCTTGAAAAGCTGGGCATTTCCGATGGCATGCGCCCAGGCGACCGTCGCCGCCGCCTGGACGAAGATGCCGAGCGCGATGCCCCAGATGGTGAGGGTGTAGGCGCGGGCGATGGCGGGATCGGGAGCCGCAGTTCCGCCTCCCTCGCCATGGGCGCGCCTCTCCAGACCATCCATGTCTTGCGCCCCAGCGACCATCCTCACCTCGTCATCCCGGACAAGCCGCGCCAGCGGCGCCGATCCGGGATCCATGCCGGAACCCGAACCAACAAGGTTCAGGCATGGATCCCGGGTCTACGCTTCGCTCCGCCCGGGATGACAAGCAAGCGGGACGGCCAACGGGAAGGAACGCCTCACCCCCGCCCGACGAGCGGGGCCTTGGTCGCCATCACCGTGACGAAGAGGATGTTGGCGTCGAGCGGCAGCCCGGCCATGTGCAGCACGGTGCTCGCGACATGCGCGACATCCATCACCGGCTCGACCTTGATCGAGCCGTCGGCCTGCGGCACGCCGGTCGTCATCTTCTGCGCCATGTCGGTCAGCGCATTGCCGATATCGACCTGGCCGACGGCGATGTCGTATTTGCGCCCGTCGAGCGAGGCAGTCTTGGTCAGGCCSSWGATCGCATGCTTMGTSGCGGTATAGGCCGCCGARTTCGGSCGCGGCACCTGCGCCGAGATCGAGCCGTTGTTGATGATGCGACCRCCGCGCGGCTCCTGTGCCTTCATCGCCTTGAAGGCGGCCTGCGTGCACAGGAAGGGACCGGTCAGGTTGGTGTCGACCACCTTCTGCCAATCCTCCAGCGAAAGGTCCTCCAGCAGCACGCCGCCCGGYGCATTGACGCCGGCATTGTTGAACAGCACGTCGACCCGGCCGAAAGCCGCCTTTGTCCTGGCGAACAGGTTCTCGACCGAGGCCTTGTCGGTGACATCGGTCGGCACGGCGAGGCCCCGGCCCTTGTCGACGCCGGAGAGCGCGATCGTCTCCTCCAGCGCATCCGCCCGGCGCCCGGCCAGAACGGTGCGGTAGCCATCTTTCAGGAAGGCGATGGCGACGGCCCGCCCCACGCCCGAGCCGGCACCGGTGATGATCGCGACCTTGTCGTGCTGAGCCATGCGTTTCCTCGCGCTTTTGGGAATTCAATCGTTTCGCTCCCAAAGCATAAGCGTAGGCGCGCGACAAGGAAGAACGGCCGGCGCAACCCTTGCCGGCGCCGGCCGGGGATCGCGCGCGCCTCAGGCGACGCCGTAGCGCTTGAACCAGGCGAGCGCCCGCGCCCAGCCATCCTCGGCCTGCGCCTTGCGATAGCTCGGCCGGTAATCGGCGTGGAAACCATGCGGCGTGTCCGGGAAGATCACGATCTCCACGGTCTTGCCGGCGGCCTTCGCAGCGTCCCGCTGCTTCTCGACATCCGCGACCGGAATGCCCGTATCCGCCCCGCCATAGAGCCCGAGAACGGGCGCCTTGAGATCGCCGACGACATCGGCCGYCGTCTTCGGCTGGATGTCGGTGCGGCTGCCGCCGAGCGGCCCGTACCAGGCGACGGCCGCCTTCACCTGCGGGTTATGCGCGGCATAGAGCCAGACGGCCCGCCCGCCCCGGCAGAAGCCGGTGACGCCGAGCCGCGCCGCATCGCCCTTCGAGGAGGCTGCAGCCCATTTCGCGGTGGCGTCGAGATCGGAGAGCACGGTC
This sequence comes from Allobosea sp. TAB14, assembly GCF_052113865.1. NCBI lineage: Bacteria > Pseudomonadati > Pseudomonadota > Alphaproteobacteria > Hyphomicrobiales > Alloboseaceae > Allobosea > Allobosea sp. TAB14. The sequence continues at coordinate 16,015 of NZ_JBFRDQ010000048.1, forward strand.
GCGTCCGGCGCCTTCGAGATGACGTCCCGCACGATCGCCTGCACATCGGTCATCTTGGAGAGATCGCCGAGCCGGGCATAGAGCTCGGGCGCCACGGCGCAGTAGCCCAGCTTGGCGAAGCGCCGGCAGATGTCCTTGATGTATTCGTGGACGCCGAAGATCTCCTCGATCACGAGGACGATCGGAAACGGCCCCGCCCCTTCCGGCATGGCGCGATAGCCCGGCAGATCGCCATCGGCCGTCGGGATCTTCACCTCTCCGGCGACGAGGCCCTTGCTGTCGGTCGAGATCGTCTGGCCATGGACGACGGTGGTGGCGAGGGTGAAGCCGCTGATCAACCCGGTCATGACGAAGCCGCGACGGGAGAATGGCTCCCTGACCAGCCCGTCCAGTTGCTCGAGCGTGCTTTTTGCTGCGGTCTGCGCCGGCGCCGTCATGTGCATCTCCCGTTTCTGTGGCGGGAGCCTGCAGCGACGCAGGACGGCTTGCCAAGAGGCGTCAGCGCGGCTCCGGTCACAGTGGCGTGAGGAAAGCCGCCCTCACATCCGGAACACGCCGAATCTCGTCTCGGGAATCTCCGCGTTGAGCGTCGCCGAGAAGGCCAGCGCCAGCACCCGGCGCGTCTCCGAGGGCAGGATGATGCCGTCATCCCATAGCCGCGCCGTGGCGAAGTAGGGCGAGCCTTCTTCCTCGTAATTGCTGCGGATCGGCGCCTTGAAAGCCTCTTCCTCGGCCGCCGACCAGCTCTTGCCCTCGGCCTCGATATTGTCGCGGCGGACGGTGGCGAGCACGCTCGCGGCCTGCTCGCCGCCCATCACCGAAATCCGCGAATTCGGCCAGGTGAAGAGGAAGCGCGGCGAATAGGCCCGCCCGCACATGCCGTAATTGCCGGCGCCGAAGGAGCCGCCGACCAGCACGGTGACCTTCGGCACGCGCGCCGAGGCCACCGCCGTGACGAGCTTCGCGCCGTCCTTGGCGATGCCGCGCGTCTCGACATCGCGCCCGACCATGAAGCCGGTGATGTTCTGCAGGAAGAGCAGTGGGATCCGCCTCTGGCAGCACAGTTCGATGAAATGCGCGCCCTTCAGCGCGCTTTCCGAGAACAGGATGCCGTTATTGGCGATGATTCCGACCGGGATGCCGTGGATGCGGGCGAAGCCCGTCACCAAGGTCGTACCGTAGAGCTTCTTGAACTCGTCGAATTCCGAGCCGTCGACCAGCCGCGCGATCACCTCGCGGATATCGTACTGCTTCTTGAGATCGGTGGGCACGACGSCTTCGAGCTCGGCCGGATCATAGAGGGGCTCGACCGGCTCGGCGATGTCGATGTCCGGCCGCTTCACGCTGTTGAGGTTGCCGGCGATCCGCCGGGCGATGGCAAGCGCATGGGTGTCGTCGCCGGCATAGTGATCGGCGACGCCCGAGAGCCTTGCATGGACATCGGCGCCGCCGAGATCCTCGGCCGAGACGACCTCGCCGGTCGCGGCCTTCACCAGCGGCGGACCGCCCAGGAAAATAGTGCCCTGCTTCCTGACGATGATCGTCTCGTCCGACATCGCCGGCACATAGGCGCCGCCGGCGGTGCAGGAACCCATCACCACCGCGACCTGCGGGATACCTTCGGCCGAAAGCGTCGCCTGATTGTAGAAGATGCGACCAAAATGCTCGCGATCCGGAAAGACCTCGGTCTGGTGCGGCAGGTTCGCGCCGCCGGAGTCGACGAGATAGATGCAGGGCAAGCGATTCTCGCGCGCGATCTCCTGGGCGCGCAGATGCTTCTTGACCGTCAGCGGATAGTAGGTGCCGCCTTTGATCGTCGCGTCGTTGCAGACGATCATGCATTCGCGGCCGGCGACACGCCCGATTCCCGCGATCATGCCGGCGGCATGGACATCGCCCTCATACATGCCGAAGGCGGCGAGCGAACCGATCTCGAGAAAGGGCGAACCCGGATCGGTCAGCCGCAGCACGCGCTCGCGAGGCAGCAACTTGCCGCGCGCCGTGTGGCGCTCGCGGGACCGCGCATTGCCGCCGAGCGCGGCGGTAGCGCGGCGCTCCTGCAATTCGTCGCGCAGCCCGGCCCAGGCTTCGGCATTCGCCCGCGTCTCGGCCGCATTCAGGTCGACCTTGCTTTCGATGACCGGCACGGGCGCGCTCCCTCGAGACTTCAGCCTTATCGGGAGCGTTATGGCGCGGCGCCGGGCAAACGCCAACCGGCGCGGACGCACGGACGCGACCATGCAAATCCGCGCCGAAGGATGATCTTACTCGCTGGCCTGGTTGATCGACCCGGTCACGCTGGGCGCCGCGACCGCGCCGATGGCTCCGCCCGCCACGGCGCCGATCGGTCCGCCGACAAGCGCGCCCGCTCCCGCTCCCGCGGCCGCGCCGGCGATGCGCTGGTCGGTGGTGTTGCAGGCCGCGAGCAGCGTCGCAAGGCAGCTTGCGAGAAGAATGGCTCGCATAATTCGTCCCCTTTTGCTCGAGGCATCAGGCCGAAAAGCGAAATCCGCCTGTCTCGGAGCCCGACGCATCAATGAAAGCCGGGTCGCCAACGCGCCCATGCAGGCGCATCGCGGCCAGGCTCTGACCGGGCCGAGCATGGGTTTGCATGGCTAACGAAAGGTAAATCAGGCGGAGACGGTTGGGCCGAAGACCCGCTCGAAGGCTTCGCGCAGCACCGAATCGGCCTCCGGCATCGTCACCGGCAAGCCGAGATCGACCAGCGAGGTCACGCCGTGCCGGCTGACGCCGCAAGGCACGATGCCGTCGAAATGGGAGAGATCGGGATCGACATTGAACGAGATGCCGTGGAACGAGACCCAGCGGCGCACGCGGATGCCGATGGCGGCGATCTTGTCCTCGACGCCCTCGCCCCGTTCCGGCCGGCGCACCCAGACGCCGACGCGATCCTCGCGCCGTTCGCCACGAATGTTGACATCGTCGAGCGCGCCGATCAGCCAGCCCTCCAGCGCAGCGACGAAGCGGCGCAGATCCGGCTGGCGACGCTTCAGGTCGAGCATGACATAGGCCACGCGCTGGCCGGGGCCGTGATAGGTGAACTGCCCGCCCCGCCCCGAGCGGAACACCGGGAATCGCTCCGGCGCGATCAGGTCCTCGTCGCGCGCCGAGGTGCCGGCGGTGTAAAGCGGTGGATGCTCGACCAGCCAGACGCGCTCGCGCGCCTGCCCGTCGGCGATCAGCGCCGCGCGCGCCTCCATCTCGGCGACCGCCTCGTTATAGCCCGTCAGCCCTTCGGCCACGACCCATTCCACCGGCTCGGCGCCCGCTTCCGGCAGGAAGGAAACCGCCAGCGCATCCCGCATATTCACCATGGCTTAACCATGTTTCGTCCAAAGTTTACGGGCCGGTTTCTGCCGGCCGACCATGACCGAGCCTCTTGCGCCCAAAAGCCGCCGGCAGGCAAGTTTCGCTGGTCCAATTCTGAAGTAGGGTTCCGGAGGCAGGACTTGAAGACCGATCTCGATCTCGTTCCTGTCGAGCTTACCGTCGTGCTGGGGCAGACCCAGATGCCGATCTACAAGCTGCTGCGACTCGGCCGCGGCGCGATCATCGAGCTCAACGCCAGCGAGATGGACGAGGTCCAGATTCTCGCCAACAACCATCCCTTCGCCAAGGGAATCGTCGTGGTCAGCGGCGCGCGCATCTCCGTCGAGATCACCCAGATGCTGAAGCGCCCCACCGTCTACACGCTCCAGAGCGTCGCCGAGGCGGCCTGAACCCTCTTTTTTCAGGAAAATGCGACGCGCGTCGCTTTTCCACAGTGACGCTCTTGTGGCGACGGATTCGATTTGCTAGATCGGCGCCGCTCCCTGGTTGCACCGCCCGCAACTGGAACAGAGCTGCGGTCGTGGCGGAACTGGTAGACGCACTACCTTGAGGTGGTAGCGGGGAGACCCGTGGAGGTTCGAGTCCTCTCGACCGCACCAAATTCGGACGATAAGTCCAGCGAACGGCGACCCTCTCGGGTCGCCGTTCGCGTTTCCGGCCTCATGCTCGATTCGTCCCAGGCTGCACCGTTCCAGGCTGACAGGCGTCAGAACTTTGGTAACGTAAATCGGTCATCAACGTGTCTCGTCTGATCCCCGAGAATACCGCTCCCCGCATGTCACGCATCAGCATCCTGCCTCTTCTGGCTGCCGCCGCCGTTGCGGTCCTTGGCGGCTGCGTGGCGCTCGACACCGCCGGTGACCGGCGCCCGCATGCCGGCGTCGTCGAGGCTCACAGCTACCCGATCCACGGCATCGACGTGTCGCGCTGGCAGGGTGACATCGACTGGTCTGCGGTGCGCGCCTCCGGCATCCGCTTCGTCTACATGAAGGCGACAGAGGGCGGCGACCACATCGACCCGGCCTTCCAGCGCAACTGGGACGGCGCGCGCCGCGCCGGCATCGCCCGCGGCGCCTATCATTTCGTCTATTGGTGCCGCCCGGCCCATGAGCAGGCGCTCTGGTTCAAGCAACAGATCCCGAACGATCCCGACGCCTTGCCGCCGGTGCTCGACGTCGAATGGAACGGCCATTCCAAGACCTGCCCGCAGAAGGTCAGCCGCGAGCTGGCGCTGGAGAAGATCCAGCTCATGCTCACCGAGCTGGAGCAGCTCACCGGCAAGAAGCCGGTGATCTACACCGACATCACCTTCCACAAGGAGGTGCTGGAAGGCCAGTTCAACGACTACCCCTACTGGATCCGCTCGACGGCGGCGAAACCCGAGACCCGTTACCAGAACCGTCCCTGGGCGATCTGGCAGTTCACCACCACGGCCAAGGTCCCGGGCATTCGCGGCGATGTCGACCGCAACGCCTTCTTTGGCAACGAAGGGCAGTTCATCGGCTGGCTGCAGGGCGAATACGACATCGCCACCCGCCGCTGGGAGAAGCGCAAGCCTGTGCCGCCGCAGCCGAGTCCCGGGCCGGATCATCCCGCGGCGCCAACCCCGATGCCCGTGGCACCCGGCCCGTTCTCTCCCGCTCCCGCCCCGCTTCCGAACGAGGACCCGGAGGACGTGCCGATGGCGCGCATTCCTGGCGGCGTGCCGCCGATGGCCTCGGCCTTCCAGCCTCTGGGCGACCAGAGCATTTCGGACTGAGGCTGCCGGACGCCGTCAGAGGCGCACCGTCATTCCGACTTGACCCGCGATGACGCGTCTTTTCCCCAAAAAAACAGCACGCAGCAGCCCTGCCACGCCGCGCGAATCCCGCCGGTTAACCAAAGCTGAAAAACATCCTGCGATTGCCGGGCAATTCTAACCRCCGCTTAACCACGCTCTCCGCATCTGGACCTGTGATGCAGGAGAAACACATGCCGGCGCGCAAGCTGACCCACGGCAGGATCTATCTCGGAGCCTTCGCCTTTCTGACGGCCCTCACCTGTCTGGCCGAGCCCGTCTTCGCGCTCTATCCGAAGAAGGGCGACAGCGCACCGCATCACGGCGTGCGCGATGCCCGGCGCAAGGTCATCCAGGGCATCGACGTCTCGCGCTGGCAGGGCGAGATCGACTGGGAGAAGGTCAAGGGCGCCGGCACGCGCTTCGCCTTCATCAAGGCGACGGAAGGCGGCGACCATCTCGACCCCAATTTCCGCCGCAACTGGGCCGAGGCGAAGAAGCACGGTGTCCCGCGCAGCGCCTATCACTTCGTCTGGTGGTGTCGCCCGGCCGCCGAACAGGTACGCTGGATCAAGAAGCACATTCCGCGCGACCCCGACGCATTGCCCCCGGTGCTCGACGTCGAATGGCAGAACGGCTCGCAATGCGCCCGCAGGGTCTCGCGCGAGGATGCGCTCGCGAAGATCGAGATCATGCTCAAGGGGCTGCGCGAGCACACCGGCAAGAAGCCGATCATCTACACCGACATCAATTTTCACGAGGACGTGCTCGAAGGCGCGTTCAACGACCATCCCTACTGGCTGCGCTCCACCGCCGCGCCGCTGGCGAAGCGCTATGCCCGCGACCGCTGGGAATTCTGGCAGTTCACCACCACCGGCCGCGTGCCCGGCATCGCCGGCGATGTCGACCGCAACGCCTTCTTCGGCAGCGAGCGCGAATTCGAGGCCTGGCGGCAGGGGCGCTTCGACATCGGCCTGCGCAAATGGCATGGCGGCGAGCCGAAGGTCGCGGCACGCACGCCGCCCCCGACGCCGGCAGGGCTGCGCGCGCCCAGAGCGGCTGGCGGCGCCACGCTGAAATTCGCCCCGCCCGGCCGCATTCCCTCGCGCACGGCGGATAGTCGCGACGTCGGCACGACGGGTTCCGTCCGGCGCAATTGAAGCAGGCGGCGCCGGCCGTCACGTTCCTGTCACATCGGCAGAGCCCTGTGCCGCGCGCACAAGCCCCGCCCGTGATCGAGACGAACGACGATGCCGACCGATCTGCAATCCCAAACCGGCGTCATCTGGGCTTATCGCTTCAATACCGAGGGCCGGCCCAGCCTGATCGCGCGCGACACCCTGCCCGACCTCGCCCCGGGTGAAGGCTTCGTCTGGCTGCATCTCGACCTCGTGCACACCCGGGCACAGAGCTGGATCGGCGAGCAGGAGCTGCCGGACGCGGCGCGGGAAACCCTCCTCTCGCAGGAAACGCATCAGCGGCTCGACCATTCGGCCCAGCTTGCCTGGGGCGTCTCGCATGACCTCATCCGCAGCATCGCCGACAAGTCGGACAGCGTCGGCGCGCTGCGCTGGGTCATCGGCGACAGCTTCCTGCTCACCGGCCGGCGCGAGGCACTGCACTCGATCCGGATGACGGCGGAGGCGCTGAATCGCGGCGAGCCGGCGGAGAGCCCGAGCGCGCTTTTCGAGCAGATCATCGAATACATCATCGACGACATCACCGACAGCGTCGTGCGCCTCGTCGACGAAACCGACAGCGTCGAGGACCAGATCCTGCTGGACCGGCTGCATGACGGGCCGCAGCGCGTCGGCGCGATCCGCCGCACCGCCGTGCGGCTGCACCGGCAGCTCAGCGGCCTCCATGTCCTGTTCCGGCGCTTCGCCGAGACGCAATCCGGCCGCAGCGCCCCCGATGCCGTCAAGGCGACCGCAGCGCGCCTGCTGCAACGGGTCGACACGCTGCATCACGACGTCCAGTCGGTGCAAGATCGCGCCCGCCTGCTGCAGGACGAGATCGCCGCCCGCTCGGCAAACCGCACCAACCGGCAGCTCTACGTCTTGTCGATCCTGACCGCGCTCTTCCTGCCGGCGACCTTCATCACCGGCCTGTTCGGCATCAATGTGAAGGGACTGCCCTGGGTCGAGTCCGAGGCCGGCGCGATCTATGTGTCGCTGGCCTGCATGCTCGCGGCGCTGCTGACGCTCATCCTGCTGCGGCGCCGCGGCGTGATCGGCGACTAAGCCGCGCTGCCGCGCAAAGGCTTCACATGGCGGCTGGTCGCGTATTCACCTCGACAGTGACATGCGACAACGTCGGCAGGTCGGCAAGCAGCGCCTTGTAGGCCGAGGGTGATTTCGGCTGGCCGGTCACGACCGAGACGATGGCGCTGCGATGCCCGGGCCCGACCTGCCAGAGATGCAGGTCGGCGACCTCCGCGCCCTCGGCGGCGAGCCGCTCGCCGATGCGCTTCGCCAGCGCCTCGTCCGGCACCGTGTCGAGCAGCACGGCCCCGGAACGGCGCAGCAGCCCGACGGACCAATGCGCGATCACGCCGGCGCCGACGATCCCGATCAGCGGATCGAGCCAGACCCAGCCATAATACCGCCCGCCGAGCAGCGCCGCGATCGCCAGGACGGAGGTGAAGGCATCCGCGATGACATGCATGTAGGCTGCGCGCAGATTGGTATCAGCGCCATGGCCGCCATGGGAATGATGGCCGTGGTGGTGATCGTCGTGATCATGGTGGTGGTGCCCGTGGCCGTGATGCCCGGTGTCGCCATGGTGATGGTCGTGCCCGTCCCTGAGCAGCCAGGCGCTTGCCAGATTGACCGCGAGCCCAAGCGCCGCGATCGCGGTCGCCTGGGTGAAATCGATCGCAACCGGCGCGTAGAGCCGCAGCGCCGATTCCCCGGCGACCGCGAGCGCGATAAACATCAGCAGCAGGGCGCTGGCGAAGGCGGCGAGATCGCCGAGCTTGCCCGTCCCGAAGCTGAAGCGGCGGTCATGCGCATGCTGCCGCGCGAAGCGATAGGCGAAGGCCGCGATGCCGAGCGCCGCCGCATGGGTCGACATGTGCCAGCCATCGGCCACGAGCGCCATCGAGCCGAAGACCGTGCCGGCGACGATCTCCGCCACCATCATCAAGGTCGTCAGGCCGACGACGAACCAGGTCCGCCGCTCGTGGCGCTCATGCTCGCTGCCAAGGAAGACGTGCTGGTGCTGGGCGGGAAAGCTGTTCGCGGCCGACATCGGTTCGCTCCGGACGGTCAGAGATATTTGGTGAGGGCCTTGAGCTCGTCGAGCGACTTGCGCGCCTCAGGCGTCGCGACCTGAGCGTGGTCGAACAGGTGATGCTCGATATGATCGAAGATCAGCAGTGACTTGACCTTCTCCAGCGCCTTCTCGACCGCCTGGAGTTGCTGCACCACGTCGGGAACCGCCCTGCCCGCCTCGACCATCCCCACGACCGTGCCGAGATGGCCCTGCGCGCGGCGCAGGCGGTTGATGATGTCGGGATCCATGGCGTGGCTCATGGCCCATATCCTATCCCCCTGGATAGGATATGCAATAGCGAAGCCTCCACCGGCGATGGGCCGGGGCGGATGAGGGGTCGCACGCAGCCGGCACGGCATCACGCCAAACCGCGTCGGGCGCGGCTGCGCACTGACGCCCCGCGTCGGTCCGGCTATAACGACGGCAAGGGAGCCTCGCTCCCCACGACCCGCCGGGAGGTTCCGCCATGCTTGCCAACGCGCCGCGCCCCTTCAATTTTGACCTCGGCGAGACCGCCGATGCGATCCGCGACACGGTCCACGCCTTTGCGCAGGAGAAGATCGCACCGCGCGCCGAGGAGATCGACAGGACCAACCAGTTCCCGCGCGATCTCTGGCCGGAAATGGGCGCGCTCGGCCTGCATGGGATGACGGTCGAGGAGGAGTATGGCGGCTCAGGCCTTGGCTATCTCGAGCACTGCATCGCGGTCGAGGAAGTCAGCCGCGCCTCGGCCTCGGTCGGCCTCTCCTACGGCGCCCACTCGAATCTCTGCGTCAACCAGATCAGCCGCAACGGCAACGAGGCGCAGAAGCGGAAATATCTGCCGAAGCTGATCTCCGGCGAACATGTTGGCGCGCTCGCCATGTCGGAGCCCGGCTCTGGCTCGGACGTCGTCTCGATGCGCACCCGCGCCGACAAGAAAGGCGACCGCTACGTCCTCAACGGCAACAAGATGTGGATCACCAACGGTCCGATCGCCGAGACGCTGGTCGTCTACGCCAAGACCGATCCGGAAGCCGGCCCGCGCGGCATCACCGCCTTCCTGATCGAGAAGGGCATGAAGGGTTTCTCGACCCACCAGAAGCTCGACAAGCTCGGCATGCGCGGCTCCGACACTTGCGAACTCGTCTTCCAGGATTGCGAGGTGCCCGAAGAAAACGTGCTGGGCCAGGTCGGGCGCGGCGTCAACGTGCTGATGTCCGGCCTCGACTACGAGCGCGTCGTGCTGGCCGCCGGCCCGCTCGGCATCATGCAGGCGGCGCTCGACGTGGTCATGCCCTATGTCCAYGAGCGCAAGCAGTTCGGCCAGTCGATCGGCGARTTCCAGCTCGTCCAGGGCAAGGTCGCCGACATGTATGTCGCGCTGAATTCCTGCCGCGCCTATGTCTATGCCGTGGCCAAGGCCTGCGACCGCGGCGAGACCACCCGCGAGGACGCCGCCGGCGCCATTCTGCTCGCGGCCGAGAAGGCGACGCAGGTGGCGCTCAACGCCATCCAGCTCCTCGGCGGCAACGGCTACATCAACGACTACCCGACCGGCCGCCTGCTGCGCGACGCCAAGCTCTACGAGATCGGCGCCGGGACGAGCGAGATCAGGCGGATGCTGATCGGCCGGGAGCTGTTCAACAAGACGAAGTGAGGCTAGAGGGCTTCATGCCCCTTTACTTCGCCTACGGCCTCAACATGGATCCGGACGGGATGGCGCGGCGCTGCCCGAACTCCCGGCCGCTCGGCCCGGCCCGCTTGCCCCGCCACCGCTTCATCGTCACGCGCGACGGCTATGCCTCGGCGATCCGCGATCCGCGCGAGGAGGTCCATGGCGTGCTGTGGGACTGCTCGCTCAGTGACATCCGCGCGCTCGACAAGTTCGAGGACATCGCCAGCGGCCTTTACGTCAAGATCAGCCAGCCAGTGATCGTGCCCGGTGGCGCCAAGCGCGCGCTGATCTATATCGGCCGTTCGGGCGATCCGGGAAAGCCGAAGCCGGGCTACATGGAAGCGGTCATCACTGGGGCGAAACATTTCGCCCTGCCAGAGACTTACATCGCCGGCTTGAATCGCTTTCTGATCGAAAATCGCCGCGTCGTGCTGCCGAGATTGTAGGAAAAACTCCGCAATTCGCTTTCCCCCGCGCGGCCTCGGCCAGGCGTTGGATGTGGTGCCGACAGACCCGGAGCCCGTTGTTGTCGGGCACCCATCCATTCATCCTTTGGCGCGAAACTCCTCTGGTGCGAATGTCGCGAGCTCCTGCAGCAGCAGCGGCCAGCTGCGCAGGCCGAGCGCGATTGAATCGAGATGGAAGAACTCGTTGGGGGCGTGAACATCCTCGTCAGGTAGGTTCAGGCCGAACATCAGCGTGTCCATGCCGAGCAACTCCTTGAAGATCGCGGTGATCGGGACTGTCGCGCCGAGACGCACATGGACGGGGTCGCGTTGCCAGACCCGTTGCAGCACCCGCGTCGCCGCCTGAACCAGCGGGTGGTGGCCCGCCAGCGTCGAAGCCGGCGAGCCACCGCCGATGCCCGCGAATGCGATGCGCACGCCGGAGCGAGCGACCGAGCGGATATGATCCTGCAGCGCCTGAATGGCCTGTTCGGGATCCTGTCCGGGCGCCAGCCTGATCGTGACCTTGGCGCGCGCTTCATCGGGGATGACCGTCTTGCTGCCGGCGCCGGTATAGCCGCCCCACATGCCGTTGACGTCGATCGCCGGGCGCAGCGTCAGGCGCTCGCGCAGGCTGTAGCCGGGCTCGCCAGCCGCGATCCCGCCGACATCGGCGACGAAAGCGGCCTCGTCGAACGGCAACGCCGCGGCATCGCGGCGGTCCTGCGCACTCGGTGGCGGCAGCGCCTCCATCAAGGCGGGGACGGCGATCGCCCCGTTGGCGTCGTGCAGCGAGGCGATGATCGCGGCGAGTTCGTGCAGCGCGTTGCGCACGGCCCCGCCATAGCGGCCGGAATGCATCTCCTTCTCCGCGCTGCGCACGATGAGTTCGAGCTTGGCCAGGCCACGCGCCCCGACATTGATCGTCGGTTCCGTCGGGCTCGCACGCCCGCCATCGGCCGAGATCATCGCATCGGCCTGCAGCAGCGTCCCGTAGCGGTGCACGATTTCGCGGAGGCTTGGGCTGCCGGTCTCCTCCTCGCCCTCCAGGAAGAGCTTGATGTTGACGGGGCAGCCTCCGTGCACCGCGAGGAACCCGGCGACGGTCTCGATCGCGATCGTGGTCGAGCCCTTGACGTCGGAAGCGCCGCGCGCATGCAGGCGCCCGCCCTGGATCGTCGGCTCGAAGGGCGGCGTCCGCCACAGGGCGAGCGGATCGGGCGGCTGCACGTCGTAATGACCGTAGACGATGATGGTCGGCGCGCCCGGCGCCCCGAGCCAGGCGCCATAGACCGCCGGATGTCCGCCGCCATCGAGCAGTTGCACATCCGACAGCCCGATCTCCGCCAACCAGTCGAGCAGAAAGGCGCGCGTGGCGGCCATGCCCTCGGCATAAGCAGGATCGGTGCTGACGCTCGGCAGCCTGAGGAAGGCTGTCAGCCTGTCGAGCACGGCGTCATGGCGCTGCAGGAGGTGGTCGACGACCGGCTCGGCATTCATCGGGACTTCCTCGACATGGGTGCCGACGGCGCAAGGCGCCGCCTGCGTTGGGCTCTATTCCGGCTGGATGCCGGCGGCCTTCACAATCTCGGCCCATTTGGCGATCTCGGTCCCGACGAAGGCCTTGAGCTCGTCTGGCGTGCTGGTCTCAGGCTCGACGCCGGCCGCGAGCAAACGCTCCTTTGTCGCCGGATCGTTGACTGCGGCAGTCAGAGCCCGATTCAACGTGTCGACGGTGGAGCGCGGCGTCTTGGCCGGGACAAAGGCCGCGAACCAGGCCGCGAGGTCGTAACCCTTGACGCCACCCTCGGCCATGGTCGGCAGATCGGGCGCCAGCACGCTGCGCCTGGCGGTCGAGACGGCGAGGCCGTTCACCGCACCCGCTTTGATCTGCGGCAAAGTCGTCGAGATGTCGGCGAAAACGATGTTGATCTGCCCGCCGAGCAGATCGGTGATCGCCTGCGGATTGCTGCGATAGGGCACATAGGTGATGTCGAGGCCGGCCAGGGACTTCAGCATCTCGCCGGCGATGCGCGACGAGCTCGACCCGGCACCGAAGGTCAACTTGCCCGGATTGGCCTTGGCATAGGCGACGAACTCCTGGACGGTTTTGGCCGGCACGGCGGGGTTGGTCGCGAGCGCGAGCGTGATCGTGCCGAGCTTGCCGACGGCCTCGAAGCTGTTGATGGCGTCATAGGGCACATGCTTGAGCAGGCTCTGATTGGCGCCATGCGTGGTGTTGGTGGTGATCAGCACCGTGTGGCCGTCGGGCTCGGCGCGGGCGACGTTCTGCGCGGCGATGACACCGCTCGCCCCGGCCAGGTTCTCGGTAACCACCGGTTTCCCGAGGTTCTTCGAGACATGCTCGCCGAGGATGCGGGCCACAGCATCGGTCGCGCTGCCAGCCGCGAAGGGCACGACGAATTTGAGGGATCTCGACGGGAATTCCTGGGCACTCGCGGTGCCGGTGAGGCCGATGGCCAGCGCACCTGCGGCGATCATGCGCAAAATCGATGTTCTCATGGGTTTTCCTCCGCTTTTGTCGGTCATGTCGGGGCGGCGTCTTGCTGCGCCGTTCGGTTGGATCAGTCGTCCGGAATTTCGATGTCCAGCAGGGCGGAGCTCAGGGACTTGCCGTGGGTGTCGAGGGCGAGCGAGCGCGTCACCCCACCGCCCAGCGCCTGCTGGAGCACGAAATTGAGTGCGCCCAGCGACGCGATCTCGTAGCGGCTGACGCTGCCGCGAAGGAGGCCGGCGAAATGCGTCGCCACCCGCTCCGCCGTGACGTGCCGCACCAGGCGCGGATAATCCGCCTCCTCATAGGCGATCAGCGAGATGCTGGAGGTGTCACCCTTGTCGCCAGCGCGAGCATGGGCGATGGCGCGCAGCTTCATCTCAGCTCTCCAACATATGGATCGARGGCTGGACCCGCTCGCGCGGCAGCAGCGTCGAGAGCACTCCGAGAACCTCGCGGACCTGCTTGGTGACGCCACCGCCGCCCGCCGGCCCGTTGGTGTAAAGGGTCTCCACCTCGCTGCCGATGCGCACCGCTTCATCCATCGTGGACGTGCGCCCGGCCACGCGCAGCCGCACCTCGTAGGGCTCCGCCCGCTCGCCGCCGCCGGCCGGCAGTCCGAGGCCGTGGAGCGCGTCAATGCCGATCAGATCGAAGCGCAGCTCCTGCGCCGTGAGCCCCGTCAACTCCAGCCGCTCGCGCACGATCTCGGCCGCCAGCTCCGCGCGGTCTCGCGCGCCGCTGCCGGCATAGGAAATCTGGCCTTCGCCCACGAAGCCTTCGGCAATGCCGAGCGAGACCTTCAGCGCTTCGGGCCGCGCGCGGCCGCTCGCGCCGGTGATGCGCACCCGATCTCGCCCGACTTGCTCGACACGAACCTGCGAGAAGTCCGCGACGACGTCGGGGGTGAAATACGCCGCCGGGTCATGAATCTCGTAGAGAATCTGCTCCTTGCAGGTGGCGGATGTCACGCAGCCGCCCGAGCCCTCGACCTTGGTGATGATRGCCGAGCCGTCCTCGCCGACCTCGACGAGGGGAAAGCCGAGCCGCGCCAGCCCCGGCACCGTCTTGAAGCCGGGATCCGCGAAATAGCCGCCGGTGACCTGCCCGGCGCATTCCAGCACATGGCCGATCAGCGTCGCCTGGCCGAGCCGCGGCCAATCCTCGAACGACCAGCCGAATTCATGCACCAGCGGCCCGAGGAAAAGCGAAGGATCGGCGGCACGTCCGGTGATCACGAGATCGGCGCCGGCGGCGAGCGCCTGTACGATCGGCTCGGCCCCCAGATAGGCATTGGCCGAGATCAGGCTCGCCCCCAGCGCAGCAGCGGGCCGCCCATCTTCCAAGATACGGCCATGACCATCGCCGACCGAAGCCGCGACGTCGTCGCCCGTCACGRCCGCCACCTTATAGCCGCGCAAGCCGAGGTCGCGCGCGGTCGCGCAGACAAGCTCGGCCCCCGCCAGCGGGTTGGCCGCCCCCATATTGGTGATGATGGCGGTGCCGGCGCGGCGACAGGCCGGAAGCACCGCGCGCATGCGTGCCGCCAGCAGCGGATCGTAGCCGAGCCTTGGATCACGCCGCCGTGCCTGCTGCGCCAGCGCGATGGTGCGCTCCGCCAGACATTCAAAGACGAGGTAGTCGAGCCGGCCGCGCTCCGCGAGTTCGACCGCAGGCTCGATCCTGTCGCCCGAATAGCCCGCGCCGGCCCCTATTCTCACCTGTCGCATGCATCCTCCAGTTGCCAGAGAATGCCGCCGTAAATTCATAGCACAATTGAAATTATTCTATCTCAGTAATAGGATTTCAG
>NZ_JBFRDQ010000049.1:0-23546 GCF_052113865.1 Allobosea sp. TAB14
GGCCCAGCCCGGGTGCGAGCTCCTTGTTGCCGAGCCCGGCGGTCAGGATCACCCGATCGGCGAGCCAGTCGCCCTGAGGCGTCTCCACCCGAAAACCCGAGCCGTCCGGTGCAAGGCGCGCCACGGGGTGGCCGGGCCGGTAGTCGCCGCGCCGTTCGAACACCGACAGCAGGGCGCGCAGCAGGTGGAACGGGTTCGTCGTGCCGTCGTCGCTGCAGAACGTCGCCCCGACCACCGCGGAGCCGACCTCGGGCAGCAGCCTGCGAATGCCGGGATTGTCCATGACCTCGAACCGGCTCGGCACCGTGGCCTGGGCATCCAGATCGGTCAGCGTCTTGCTGCGGCGTTCCAGTTCCGCTTCCGTGAAGCAGAAGAAGAACGCCCCGGGCCGCCGGAAATGCAGGTCGATCCCGCTCTCGGCGCCGAGATCGTGGGCGAAATCGTCCCAATCCTTCGCCGCCCGCCGGGTCAGGTCGGCATAGGCCGGGCCGCCCGCGCCCTTGCCCTGCACCCAGACATTGCCGAGATTGCCGCGCGCCGCCCGGAAGGCGATGTCGCCCTCGTCGAACAGCGTCACCTTTTCACCGCGGGCGGCGAGACCATAGGCGACGCTCGCGCCGACGATGCCGCCGCCGATGACGGCGATTCCCGTCTTGTGCGGGCTCCTCATGCGGCCCTGCCCATGTCGTGACAGGGCGAATAGGTCCGAGCGCGTTTCATGGCAGCGTCGATGGTCAGTCCGTGCCGAAGCGCCGCGGCTTCAGCGCCGCATGGAAGGTGTTGACCATCGTGACCGCGTCGAAGACCGGCAGGCCGAAGCGTTCGGCGATATCGGCGCTGAACGGCGTCAGGTTGGTGCACTCCCCGACAATGGCACCGACATCGGAATGCCGGCTCAGGAGATCGCCCGCGGCGGCGAGCACCTCGTTGCGCAGCACGTCATAGGGAACGGTGTCGTCGCCCTCGCGGATGCTGCGGACGAATTCGGAGCTCTGCGGCAGGCCGACGACGGGTGTGTCCTCGGCGATGCCGACGGCGCGCAGATAGGGGCCGTTCAACACCTCGGCATTGTAGGTGAGGATACCGACCTTCTTACCCGTCGGCAGCATGCGCTCGACCATCGGCACCTGCAGCAGCGCGCTGGTCGCGACCGGCACGGAGCAGAAATCGGCAAGCTCGCGCTGGTAGATCGAGAGGAAGCCGCAGGTCGTGGTGATGCCGTCGACGCCGGCATCGATCAACTCCTGCGCCGCGCGCTTGAACGGTTCGAGCAGGCTGGACTGGTGCAGTTCCGTCATGCGCGAGGGCACGGCGTCGTGGACGATCTTGTACTGCACCGGAAAATCCCAGGTGCCGGCATGGCCGATATCGCCCGGCCAGCGCCGGAAGCGGCTGTTGACCATCAGGATGCCGACGGTGACGCCGTAATAGGTCTTCTGGCGAAGGTTGTTGCGCATGGAACCCTTCCGGATCGTGCCGCGTGGGCGTCAGTGGCGGCCGGCCGAACGCCGGAACCGCTCGTTGAGGAACAGGAGGCCGGTCATCAGCACCAGCAGCAAGGTCGCGACGGCCGCGAGCGTCGGATTGATCTGGAGCAGCAGGTCCGACCACATCTGGCGCGGCAGCGTGTTGAAGGAGCCGCCGGTCAGGAACAGCGCCACCGTCAATTCGTCGAAGGAGGTGACGAAGGCGAAGAGGAAGGCGGAGAGCAGGCCCGGCTTGATGATCGGCAAGGTGATCCGGCGCAACGTCTGCCACCGGCTCGCACCCATCACCGCTGCCGCCTGGTCGAGCCGCCGGTCATAGGTTGCGAGCACCGCCATCACGGTGATGACGACATAGGGCACGGCCAGCACGGCATGGGCGATGACCAGCCCGGTCACCGTTCCGACCAGTTCGAGCTTCGAATAGAGGAAGAACAGGGCGACCGCGATGACGATGCGCGGCACGATGAGTGGCGAGAGGATCACCGCGAGCGCGGCGGTCTTGCCCGGAAAGCGGTTCCAGGCCATCGCGAAGGCCGCCATCGTGCCCAGCACCAGTGCCACGGCGCCCRAAGCTAGCCCGACGACGAGCGAATTCCAGGCGGCGCTGGTCCAGTCGGAGGAAGCGAAGACGGCCTCGTACCAGCGCAGCGAGAAGCCGCCCGGATTGGCCTGCACCGCATTGCCCGGCGTGAAGGAGGCCGGGATCACGAAGAGCGTCGGGATCAGCAGGAAGGCAACGACGATGAGGAACAGCGCGAGGCTGCTGCCCCGGCCGAGCCCGCGGAAGGCGCGCGCGGGAAGCAGCCAGGCGAAGACTGCGCCGATGCCGGCACAGAGGCTGCCGAGGCCGTTGACGATCGCCCGGCCGATCACGTCGAGAATGCGCGACCAGGCCGAGACCGTTCGTGCCGAGCGGTCGGCGGAGCCGCCGGCCAGGCTCGACAGTCCGACGACTCGGTCATAGGCGACGAAGACCAGGATCGAGGCTGCGAGCAGCAGGACCGAGAGCGTGCTGGCCGCCGGCCAGTTCAGCAACTCCTGGATCTGGGTGATGATCACCTGCGTCAGCATGGTCTCGCGCGCGCCGCCGAGCAGGGCAGGGGTGATGAAGAAGCCGAGCGAGCTGATGAAGACCATCATTGCGGCGGCGCTGATGCCCGGCATGCATTGCGGGATATAGATGCGCCAGAAGATCTGGGCGCGTCCGGCGCCGAGCGTCTCCGCAGCACGCGACAGGTTGCCGTCGATCGTCTGCATCACCGGCAGCATCGTCATGACCGCGAGCGGCAGCATCGCATGCGACATGCCGATCAGCGTGCCCGTGAGGTTGAAGATCAGCGAGGCCGGTGCATCGACGATGCCGAGCGCGAGCAGGAGCTGGTTGACCGCGCCGTTCCGTCCCAGAAGGATCATCCAGGCGAAGGTCCGCACCAGGAAGCTGGTCCAGAACGGCAGCAAAACCCAGATGACCAGCGCGTTGCGGCTGCGGGGTGCGGCGTTCGCCAGATAATAGGCGACCGGGAAGCCGCCGACGACCGAGATCACCGTGGTCCAGCCGGCGATCTTGAAGGTGATTAGCAGGACGTCGAAATAAAGCGGGTCCGAGAAAGCCTTGGCGAAGTTGGCGGAGGTGATCGCTCCGCCCTGGTCGAACAGCGACAGCGACAGGATCTGCCCGACGGGGAAAAAGAAGAAGAGCGCCAGGAAGGCGAAGAGCGGGAGCAGTGGCAGGAGCGGCCTTGCGCGGCGTAGCCGCGGCTGAAGCGCTGATATCGCGGGCTCGGCAACGGGGGTGGGTTCGTAACCGCGCGCGGACATGGCCGTCATGTCAGGCGCCCGGCGGCAGCACGATGGCGTCGGCGGCGGACCAGCCGAGCGTCACGCTCTGCCCGCGCTCCGGCAGCGGCTGCCCGGATGTCAGCTCCTTCGCGAGAAGGGTCGTGCCGTCGTCGAGCCGGACATTGATCTTGGTGAAGCCGCCGACGAAGACGGCGTCGAGCAATTGGCCGCGCCGGATGTTCTCATGCGCCTCGCCGCCGCGGATGAGCTTCAGCCGTTCCGGCCGCACCATCCAGTTGACCTCGGCATCGGTGCGGTGGCCGGCATCGGCCGCCACCCTGATCGTCGAGCCGTCGGCAGAACCGAGCAGGGTCTCCGTTCCGGTCGAAAGCACCTTCGCAGGGGCGATGTTGGATTCGCCGAGGAATCCGGCCGCGAACACCGAGGCCGGCTTAAAATACAATTCCGCCGGCGTGCCGATCTGCTCGACCCGGGCATTGTTCATCAGGCAGATGCGGTCGGACATCGACAGCGCCTCCTCCTGATCATGCGTGACGTAGAGGATGGTGATGCCGAGCTCGACATGCAGACGCTTGATCTCGGTCTGCATGTGCTCGCGCAGGTTCTTGTCGAGGGCGCCGAGCGGCTCGTCCATCAGGATGATCGAGGGCTCGTAGACGATGCAGCGCGCCAACGCGATCCGCTGCTGCTGGCCACCGGACAATTCGCGCGGCAGGCGCTCCGCGACATGGGGCAGATGGATGAGGTCGAGCACCCGGCGCACCGCCGCGTCGATCTCGGCCGCGCCCATCCGGCGCATGCGCAGCGGAAAGGCGATGTTCTCGTAGATCGAGAGATGCGGGAACAGGGCATAGTTCTGGAAGACCATGCCCAGCCCGCGCTTCGCCGAGGGCTCGTCGGTGACGCGCCGCCCGTCGATCCAGATGTCGCCGCCCGTCGGCTCGGTCAGCCCGGCGATCAGCGACAGGAGCGTGGTTTTGCCCGAGCCGGACGGCCCGAGCAGCGTCAGGAACTCCCCGTCGCGCATCGAGAGCGTCGTCGGCTGCAGCGCCGCCACGTCGTTGTAGCGCTTGGTGACCTGTTCGGTTCGCAGCTTCTCCGACATCGGGCCTGCGCCTCAGCTACGGAGCAGCCAGGCGTTGAAGCGCTCGAACATCTTGTCCTTGTTCGCGCCCCACCATTCGTCGTTGCTCGGGATCAGCTTGCTGAAGTTGGCCGGCTCCGTCGGCAATTGCTTGGCGCGGGCGGGGTCGATGAACTTGAACGCCGTCTGGTTGGTCGGGCCATAGGCCAGCGCCTTGGTATAGAGCGCCTGCCGCTCGCCATTGGCGCAGGAGGCGATGAACTTCTTGGCGAGCTCCGCCCGCGGGCAGCCCTTCGGAATCGCCCAGCCTTCCATGCCGTAGAGCCCGCCATCCCAGATGATCTCGACCGGCGCGCCATTGTCGATCGCCGCCTGGATGCGCGCATTGCTGGAGGGCAGGAAATCGACCTCGCCGCTCTGCAGGAGCTGCGTCGTCTGGGTGAAGCTCGTCCACCAGACCGCGATATGCGGCTTGATCGTGTCGAGCTTCTTGAAGGCCCGGTCGACATCGAGCGGGTAGAGCTTTTTCGGGTCGACGCCATCCGCCAGCAGCGCCCCTTCGAGCGTATGGATCGGGCTCTTCGGCAGGGCGCGGCGGCCGGGGAACCTGGCGACGTCGTAGAAATCGGCCCAGTTCGAGGGGCGGGCCTTCATGTTGTCGGTGCGGTAGCCCAGCACGCTGCCATAGACGTTGGTGCCCAGCCAGTCCGGCTGCTTCGCCAGCGGCAGAAGCTCGTCGTAATCCGCGCCCGAGAACTGCAATGGCTCGAGCAGCCCGGCATCCGAGAGCAGCTTGCGTGACGACAGGGTGATCGAGACGACGTCCCAGACATAGGACTTGGCGTCGACCTGCGCCTTCACCTGGCTGGTCGGCTCGGAGTCGCGGGAGACGTTGACGAGCTCGGCGCCGGTCTTGCGGAAGGGCGCATAGAAGGCGGGGGTGAAGCCGGTGACGTAGACGCCGCCGGGATCTGCCACGGTGATCCGCTCGGCGGCGGAAGCCGGGCGGATGATGAAGGGCGCGGCGATCAGGCCGGCGCCACCGCCGAGAAGGCCGCGCCGCGAAATTCCATTACGAACGAACGAGTGATCCGGCATGACATTCCCCTTTTTCTTGGAGTCAGGTGGAGAAATGGTCTTCGATGGTCATCTATGCCTGCGTCGAAATTGGAGACTGTTCTTCAAACAGGTCAATCTGTTTTTCAAAGCGGACGAATCCATCTACGCTCGATTCTCTGCTTCCGCGAGGGATGGAATTACTGAATTCGCGTCCGTTTGTGGTAGAATAATCTACGAATACGTCGTGCCCGGTCGCTTTCAGGAAAGCGATACGCTCGTCACGGCGGGGTTGGGAAAAGTTTAGCTGAATGATCGCTGTCCCGATGGACGGCATGCCGGCACCGGCATCTCGAATCCCGGGAACGACCGCCGCTATGCCCGGGCCGCCGCATCTCATGCGGGGTTCGACATGCGGTGCGAGAGAACGTCGATCGAGCCGCCGATCGCGCCAGCCCGAGGCCGAGGCGGACGAAATGGGCTCCGCCACTGTCCTTCGGCTGAGGAGCGAGGATGCGGCCATCGACTCCATCACATGGTCATTGTCGATTTCATGTTGTCGACAATACGCAAGGCATGTAGGTTTACAACATCAAATTTGCGCCGCATTCGATTTCGCATCGACCAGCGGTTCGACGGGGAGACGCGCATGAACAAGCCGGCAATGCCCGGTGGTGCCGTGACGGCGGTGAGCGCCCGGCGGCCGGCGATCGTCGTGGCGCCGAAATCGCTGACCCAGCAGATTTCGGACCATATCCGCTCCGAGATCATCCACGACAACATCAAGCCGGGCGAGTGGATCCGGGAGAAGGCGCTGACCGAGCAGTTCGGGATATCGCGGACGCCGCTGCGTGAGGCCCTGCAGATCCTGGCGACGCAGCGGCTGATCGAGATCATCCCGAACCGCGGCGCCGTCGTGGTCGCATTGWCGGATGACGAGATCCGCCATCTGCTCGAGGTCTATGTCCGCCTCGACGTCTTCGCGGCCGAACTCGCCTGCGAAAAGGCGACGCCGCTGGACGACGAGACGATCCGCCGGCATCTCGCGACCATGGCGGAGGCCTATCATGCCGGCGACCGCTATACCTATTTCGACGCCAACCAGGCCTTCCATCTCGCGATTGCCGCGGCATCGCACAATCCCGTGCTGATCGAGATGCACGCGCAGCTCAATCTGCGCCTCTACCGCACCCGCTATCTCGGGGTTCTGCAGGCCGAGAACTGGGCGAAGGCCTTCAACGAGCACGAGCCGATCGCCGAGGCCTTCCTCAGCCGCAATGCGCCCGAGCTCGCCCGGCTGGTCTCGGAGCATCTCGGCTTCGCCTGGCGCATGGTTTCGTCCGACGAAGTTGCGAATGCGGCAGCGACGCCGGTCGATCTGGCAAGGACCGCCTGACTATCCGCTGACCTCCCGATCCGGGGTGACGACGATGTTGAAGACACCTGCACGACCGACCGTCGCCACCCATTGGGGCACCTATCGCGTGCGGATGTCCGAGGGCCGGCCCGCCGAGCTGGAAGGCTTCGAGCAGGACCCGGCGCCGTCTCCCATCGCCCGGTCGATGATCGGCGCGCTCGATGATCCCACGCGGATCGAGAAGCCGATGATCCGGGCCTCCTTCCTCGAAAAGGGCCATCGCGCGACGGGGGCAGGGCGCGGCGCGGAGCCCTTCGTCGCCGTGGACTGGCCCGAAGCCATCGCCATCGCTGCCGGCGAGCTCGACCGGGTCCGCAAGGAGCACGACAACGGCGCGATCTTCGGCGGCTCCTATGGCTGGGCCAGCGCGGGGCGCTTCCATCACGCCCAGAGCCAGATCCACCGCTTCCTCAACGCCATCGGCGGCTATACCCGCTCCGTCGGCAATTACAGCTATGCCGCCGCCGATGCGATCGTACCGCATGTCGTCGGCGACCGCCGCGGGCTCGTCACCGATCACACTTCATGGCCCGTCATCATCCGCCACGCCCGGATGCTGGTGATGTTCGGTGGCCTGCCGCTGAAGAATTCGCAGGTGAGCTCGGGCGGGATCGGCCGCCACATCCTGGCCGAGAGCCTGGAAGCCTTCGCGGCGAACGGAGGCGAGCTCATATCGGTCACGCCGATCCGGGACGATGTCGAGGAGCGTTTCGGTGCCACCTGGCTGCCGATCGCGCCCAATACCGATACCGCGCTGATGCTCGGCCTTGCCCACACACTCTGGAGCGAGGGGCTGCACGACAAGGCCTTCCTCGCGCGCTGCACCACCGGTTTCGACAAATTCCTGCCCTATCTCTCGGGCGAGAGCGACGGCGTCGCCAAGACGGCGGAGTGGGCGGCCGCGATCTGCGGCATCGATGCCGAAGCGATCAGGGGCCTCGCCCGCAGGATGGCGGCCCAGCGGACCATGATCATGCTGGCCTGGGCGGTGCAGCGTGCGGATCATGGCGAGCAGCCTTGCTGGATGGCGATCACGCTTGCCGCGATGCTCGGCCAGATCGGCCTGCCCGGCGGGGGCTTCGGCATCGGCTACGGTTCGGTCAACGGTATCGGCAATCCGATCCTCGACCTCGCCTGGCCGTCCTTCTCGCAGGGGAGCAACGGCGTCGACGACTACATCCCGGTGGCGCGGATCTCGGACCTGCTGCTGAAGCCGGGAGAACCCTATCAATTCAACGGGCAGGAGCGGCGCTATGCCGATATCCGCCTCGTCTACTGGGCCGGTGGCAACCCCTTCCATCACCATCAGGATCTCAACCGCTTCCTCGAAGCCTGGAAGCGGCCGGAGGTGACGATCGTCCATGAGAGCTGGTGGAATCCGCTCGCCCGCCATGCCGATATCGTCCTGCCGGTGACCACCCAGCTCGAACGCAACGATATCGTCTGCTCCAGCCGCGATCGCCTTCTCGCGGCTTCGCACCGGGTCGCCGCGCCGTTCGGGCAGGCCCGGAACGACTACGATATCTTCGGTGCGCTGGCTGCCGCGCTGGGCGCGGAAGCGACCTTCACCGAGGGGCGGGCCGAGGAGGAGTGGCTGCGCTTCCTCTACGAGACGGCGCAGGAGCGTCTCGCGGGGCTGGGTTTCAACCCGCCCGATTTCGAGACCTTCTGGGAGGAGGGGGCGCTGCTCTTCCCGGAGCCGGAACGGCAGCCATCCCTGTTCGAGGCGTTCCGGCAGGACCCTGCCGCCAACGCCCTGCCGACGCCGTCCGGCCGGATCGAGATCTGGTCCGACAGGATCGCCTCCTTCGGCTATGACGATTGCCTGGGCCACCCCGCCTGGCTCGAGCCGCGGGAATGGCTCGGCGCCGGCAAGGCGGCGCGCTTCCCCCTGCATCTGATCTCCAACCAGCCCAAGACCAAGCTCCACAGCCAATACGATCAGGGCTCGCATTCCCGCGCCGCCAAGATCCGGGGGCGCGAGCCGGTGCGGATTCATCCGGCCGATGCCCAGGCCCGCGGGATCGGCGATGGCGACATCGTCCGCCTGTTCAACGATCGCGGCGCCTGCCTTGCGGCGGCCGTGCTGTCCGAGGCGGTTCGTCCCGGCGTCCTGCAGCTCGCCACCGGCGCCTGGTTCGACCCGGCGATGCCGGGTGTCTCCGGGAGCCTCGAAAAGCACGGCAACCCCAACGTCCTGACCCATGATCTGGGGACGTCGCGCCTGGGGCAGGGGCCGAGCGCGCAATCCTGCCTCGTCGAGATCGAGCGCCACGACGGCGATGTGCCGCCCGTGACCGCCTTCGATCCGCCCCCGATCGTCAACCGCTCCTGAAGACGCCAACCCGCGCGGAGATATCCATGCTGATCAAGAGAGCCGATTCGAACGGGCGCCGCAGCCGCGCCGTGGTGCATAACGGCACGGTCTATCTCGCGGGGCAGGTGGCGGATGACCGCTCGGTCTCCGTGGCCGGCCAGACCGCCCAGGCGCTGGCGAAGGTCGACGACATGCTCGCGCAATGCGGCAGTGACCGCACCAAGATCCTGTCGAGCATCATCTGGCTGAAGTCGATGGACGACTACAAGGCCATGAACGAGGTCTGGGATGGTTGGGTCAACCCCGATCACGCGCCGGCGCGCGCCTGCGTCACGGGCGACATGGCCTACCCCGATATCCTCGTCGAGATCATGGTCGTCGCGGCCGCGTGAAGGCCCCCGAAAGCAATCCGGCCGCATGAACCCTGGGAGACAGCCGATGCCTCGCCCGAAAGCGATCGAATACAGCGAAGCCAGCGATGCGGTGAAAGCCGTCTATGACGAGATCAAGTCGGCGCGGAAGCTCGACGACGTCAACAATTTCTGGAAATACCTCGCCAATGACGAGAAGACCCTKCGCCGGACCTGGGACAGCGTCCGGGAGGTGATGGCGCCGGGCGCGCTCGACCCCCTCGTCAAGGAAATGATCTACGTTGCCGTCAGCGTGACCAATAATTGCGGCTACTGCATCGCGAGCCACAGCGCCGCCGCCGCCAAGGCGGGCATGACGCCTGAGCAGTTCCAGGAACTGATTGCGGTCGTCGGCATGGCGAATGAAACCAACCGGCTGGTGAACGGGTATCGCGTGCCGATCGACCCGGCCTTCGAGAGATAGCCGCGGCGGTCGTCAGCGATCGGCCGATCGCAGGCACCCGGCGGCGTGTCGCGCCTCCGGAGAATTTTCCTCCGAGCGCGAGGGTGGAACGATGCTTCGTGTAGGTCTTGTCGGGCTGGGTCGTATCGCCAGGACATTCCTGAGCCTGCGGACGGCGGAGGATGATGCGCACTGGCAAGTCGTCGGTGTCCTCAAGCGGAATGTCGCAGCGGGCGACAAGGCGGATTTCCCTGTTGTCAACACGCTTGCCGAAATCGGCGCATTGGCGCCGGATCTTCTGATCGACTTCACCGGGCCGAGCGCACTCAACGCTTACGGAGCCGATCTTCTCCGTCTTGCCGACGTCTGGACGGTCGGCGCCGCGGCCCTCGTCTCCACGGCGCTCGAACGGGATCTGCGCGAGGTCGCGGGGCAGACGGGGCATCGCCTGCGATTGCTGCCGGGCGCGATCGGCGGGTTGGACGCGCTTTCCGCCATGGCGGTTGACCCCGACTCGACTGTTTCGATCTTGGCCTGCACGGCGTCGAATCCGGTCGCGTCGGGGGTGATCGACGATGCACGCTCCGTCGTTGGCAGGAGCCGTGGCGTGAACGTCATTGCCACCGCCGCCTTCGCCTCGCGCGGCCTGGACCGGACGCCGGTCGATCACGTCGCGGTTGGCGACGGGGAGCAGCGCAGATTCGCCATCGAGGCCGACGGCGCCTACGGGTCATTTCGTGTCTGCATCGATCCGGTGACGGACGCGGAGCGCGGTACCATGCTTGTGGCCGCCAGTGCCATCGCTGCCCTGCGGAATGGCTACCGCCCGATTTGGGTCGGCTGACGCTGTCTTCGTTGAAACGCTCGCTCGCGGAAACGAACCGYGGGCGATGCCAGCTTGAACGGATATTTGCCAGGGCCGAAATGGGCGAAGACCCGGAAGTCAAGCCGCCCAAGGCGCGACGAAGGTTTGTGCCCGGTGTCATTCGATGCACCCTTGCCAAGGGAAGCGGTTGCGCTCGGGTCGCCGCCACTTCCTTCGATCCCGGCTTTCGTCAGGCGGCGAGGTGCCGGTTGAAGAAACTGGTCAACTTGTCGAACGGGATCGCGTCGACCTTGTCATAGAGATCGACGTGGCTGGCTCCCGGGATGAGAGCGTCGAGAAGGACATGATCGCCGTGCGGATCGGCCCGGACTGGCGGCTGGTGGCCGTGGCATCGCCTGCGTATCTCGACATGCACGGCGTACCGCAACATCCGCAGAATCTGGTCCGGCACGTCTGCATCAACATGCGCCACGAGACAGCCGGCGGACTCTATGCCTGGGAATTCGAGAAGGATGGACAGGAGCTGCGCGTCCGGGTCAGCGGTCAGCTCACCTTCAACAATTCCTACGCCATGATCGATGCGGCGGTGAACCGCTACGGCATCGCCTATGTACCGAACGATATCGTGGAGCGTCAGGTCGCATCGGGCGAACTGGTCCAGGTGCTGGACGACTGGTCGCCCTTCTTCGACGGCTATTTCCTCTATTATCCCAGCCGCCGACAGAATCTCCCGGCCTTCAAGGTGATCGTCGAGGCATTGCGCCACCGACGTCCGGCAGGTCCCTGAATCGTTGGGGGCCGCTTTCGGGCAATGCGCCAAGGTCAGCTCGTGGCGCGACCCCGACACGCCGGTGATTTTCCGGCGATCCCGAGAGCAAGCCTAGCCGTCGGATCCACCGGCCAAATACACTCCCAGGCTGCCGCGATCGACATGGGCGATCGGCGCCTTGTAGGTGATCCGGCCGTTCGAGATCACCGCGACCGTGTCGGCAAGCTCGAGCACCTCGTCGAGATCCTCGGAGACGAGGAGGACCGCCGCACCGTTGTTCCGTGCCTCGACGATGCGCGCACGGATGTCCGCGGCCGAGGCGAAGTCGAGGCCGAAGCAGGGATTGGCGACGACGAGCACAGAGATCCGCTCGGAGGAGAGTTCGCGCGCGAGCACCGCTCTCTGCACATTGCCGCCCGACAGCGCTCCGATCGGAGCGTCGGGCGAGGGGCCGGCGACACGGAAGCGCGCCATCAGCTCGCGGCCGGCCGCGCTGATCGCGCGACGATCGAGCCACCAGCCGCGCCGGCTCAGGGGCGGCTTCTCGAAACGCCGAAAGGCGATGTTGTCGGCGATCGACATTCCGAAGACGGCAGCGTTCCGCAGCGGCTCCTCCGGCACGACGAACATGCCGGCTTCGTCGAAGGCGCGCCGCGTCGGCACGAAATCGCGCCCGTTCACGAAGATCTGCCCATCCGTCAGCGGCCGCTGTCCGCAGCAGGCCTCGACCAACGCGTTCTGTCCGTTCCCGGAGACCCCGGCCAAACCCACGATCTCGCCCGCAGCGACTTTAAGGCTCACACCGCGCAAGGCCGGTCTGCCGTCCCCGTCCTCGGCGAAGAGCCCGGCGAGCTCCAGCGCAGGCTCGTGCGACCGCGGCATCTCGCGCCTGAGCGGCTGCACCGCCTTGCCCTTGTCCGGCCCGGGCGCTTCGCCGACCATCATCGCGGCCATTTCCCGGGTCGTCAGCCCGCGCCCCGAGCCGGCGATCCGCCCGTGCCGCAATATCGTGACGGCGTCGGCGAACGCCTTCACCTCGCGAAACTTGTGGGTGATCATCAGCACGGTGATCACGCCGCGCTCGGCCATCGCCTTGAGATGTCCGAGCATCTCGTCGGCCTCGGCCGGGGTCAGCACCGATGTCGGTTCGTCCAGGATCATGAAGCGCTGGTCGAGGTAGAGCAGCTTCAGGATTTCGAGCTTCTGCCGTTCCCCGGCCGAGAGTGCGCCCACGTTCCGATCGAGCGGCACGCGGAACGGCGTGCGGTCGAGAAAGGCATCGAGCCGTCGCCTCTCCGCTGCCCAGTCGATGACGGCGGGCGCGTTGCGCCGCGCGATGACGAGATTCTCGGCACCCGTCAGCGAGGGCACCAGCGTGAAGTGCTGGTAGACCATGCCGAGGCCGAGCGCCTGCGCCTCGCGCGGATTGCGGATCCGGGCCTCGCGGCCGTCGAGCAGCACCTCCCCTTCATCGGCGCGGTGGAAGCCCATCAGGCATTTGACGAGCGTCGACTTGCCGGCGCCGTTCTCGCCCAAAAGCGCATGGAACTCGCCGGCCGGGACCTTGAGCGAGACGCGGTCGAGCGCCTGGAACGCGCCGAACCGCTTCGACAGGCCGATGGCTTCGAGGGCTGCGCCCCTTGCGGCTGGAATGGTGAACGCCTCGGGCATCATGCCTCCCTCACCGGGTGATCGAGAGCTCGCCCGGCGCGTGCCGGGCGGCGCGACGGGCACTGCCCGTGCCGGCCATGACGAGGAGGGTCAGGATGTAGGGAGCCGCGTTGAAGAAATAATAGCCCGCGGTGACGCCGATCGACTGGAGCGCCGGTCCGAGCGCGCCGGCCGCGCCGAAGAGAAGCGAGGCGGCGAGGCAGCGCCGCGGCTGCCAGCGGGCGAAGATCACGAGCGCGACCGCCATCAGCCCCTGTCCCGACGACAGCCCCTCGTTCCAGCTTCCGGGATAGAAGAGCGACAGGAAGGCCCCGCCGATGCCGGCACTCGCCCCGCCCAGCGCAGTTGCGACGAGGCGCACGCGGTCGACGGCGATGCCGAGCGCACGGGCCGCGGCCGCGTCGTCCCCCGTGACCCTGACGACGAGGCCGGCGCGGGTGTTGCGAAACGCCCAGTCGAGCAGAAAGGCCAGCGCGATGCCCAGGAGAAAGAGCGGGCTGACGTCGAGCGCGAGAGCGAGCGACGGGATGCCCAGCCAATCGCCAAGCGGGAGTGAAGGAAGCCGGGGCGCAGTCGGCTGGATGTAGGGCTTGCCCAGGAAGACGGCGAGACCGGTGCCGAACGACATCATCGCGATGCCGATTGCGACATCGTTGACGCGCGGCAGGCGGCAGATCGCGCCGTGGAGCGCACCAAGGGCGAAGCCGGCCGCCGCAGCGGCAGCCACGCCCAGCCAGGGATTGCCGCTATGGTAGGAGACGGCGAAGGCGACCATCGCGCCGAGCACGAGGGTTCCCTCGAGCCCGAGATTCACACGTCCCGACTTCTCGGTGAGGCATTCGCCGAGCGAGACGAAGAGAAAGGGCGTCGACACGCGGATCGCGCCGGCGACCATGGCCACGAGGACCGCGAAAAGGCCGGCATCGGTCATGGCCGCTGCCTCGCGCCGCGAGGCTGGAAGATCGCAAAGCGCCCATAGAGCGTCTCGCTGGTCAGGAGGGTCACGAAGATCACGCCTTCGAGGAGCGCGACCGTCGCGTCGGGGAGGCCGAGCCGCCGCTGGATCAGGCCTCCTGCGGCGCTGAGCCCGCCGAAGAGGATCGCGACCGGCGGGATTGCGAGCGCGTTGTGGCGGGCGAGGAACGAGACGAGGATGCCGGTGAAGCCGTAGCCCGCCACCAGAGAGACATTGGCGGCACCGTGGACCGTCGCCACGTCGAAGAAGCCGGCAAGGCCGGCGGCCGCCCCCGCGAGCAGGCAGCAGAGCACGAGCAGGCGCCCGACCGGCAGACCCTGGCCGAGCGCGGCGTGCGGATTGCCGCCCGCGATCCGGATGGCGAAGCCGGTTGTCGTCCGGCTGATCAGCACATGGGCCGCCAGGCACGCTATGAGGCCGGCCACCAGACCCCAGTGCACCGAGGTGCCCGGGATCGGACCGAGCATGGTTTCTGCCCCGATCGGATGGGTCGACGGCTTGTTGGGCGAGGCCGGATCGCGCAGCGGACCTTCGACCAGGAAGGAGAGCACGGCGACCGCGATATAGGCGAGGAGCAGGCTCGCGATGGTCTCGTTGACGCCGCGCCGATGGCGGAGCACGCCCACCAGCCCGATCCAGAGCGCGCCGGCCGCCGTTCCGGCGATYGCCATCAGCAGGAGGACGAGAGGGGCGGGCGCCCAGCCGAGCAGCGGCAGGGCGGCGGTTGCGGCGGCGAGCCCGCCCATGACGAAAGCTCCCTCCCCACCGATGATCATGAGACCGGCGCGGGCGGGAAGCGCAACGCAGAGCGCGGTCAGGATCAGTGGCGCTGCGCGCTGAAGCGTGTTCTGCCAGGAAAAGGCCGTGCCGAATGCGCCCCGCCAGAGCAGCTGGAAGAAGGCGGCGGGCGACTGTCCCATGGCGAGCAGGATCGCCGAGAAGATCGCGGCCGAGATGGCGAGCGCGAGCGCGGGAACGACGACGAACTCGGCAGCCCGGCGGAGCTCGTCGGCTCCCCGCATCGCGAAGCCCGCCGAGCCATGCGTCGCTTGATCTCCGGAAACCGCAGGTCTTTCCATCTCGCCGCCATAGCTCCAGACGTTGCCTTGCGGAGCCGGGCGGAGGCAGAGCGGGCCGCCTTCCGGTCCGGCTGACCTCAGGTGACCGATCCCTCGATGCCCTCGACGAGATAATTCGCGGTCTCGAGTTCGGGCGCGTAATTGCCCAGCGCGCTGCCCGGGGCGACGATCACGTTGCCCTTGTTGTCCCTGATCGGGCCGGCAAACATCGGCTGCCCCGCCCTCAGGGCCGCGATCGCTTCCGTGGCGGCACGGCGTGCCTCCTCGCTCGCGCCCGCGCCGAAGGGCGTGCTGGTCACCATGTCCTTGTCGTACCCGCCGATCGCGACGTTCGGCAGCGGTTCGCCCCTGGCGAGCAGCTCCGCGAAGCCCTTGTAGATCGTCTCGTACTTGGTTTCGGCGCCGGTGATGAAGCCCTTGGGTGCGAGGGCAGCCTGCGAGGTGTTGTGGCCGCAGCTCTTCACGCCGCGCCGCTCCAGCGTCTCGACGATGACCTTGGGGCTGTCGACATGGCAGGCGACGACATCGCAGCCCGCGCTCGCGAGCGCGTTCGCGGCCTCGGCCTCCCGCACCGGCAGGGACCAGTCGCCGGTGAAGATGAGCTTGACGGTCGCGCCAGGGTTTCCCTTGCGCACGCCCAGCATGAAGCTGTTGATGGTCCGCAGGACGAGACTGATGGGCTTCGCCGCCACGTAGCCGATCTTGCCGGTCTTGGAGGACAGCCCGGCGGCGACGCCGTTCACGTAATGCGCCTGGTCCATATAGGCGAAATAGCCGCCGAGATTGGCGGGATGCTTGTCGGCCGACCAGAGCGTCGTGGGATGGCGGAGCTGCACATCCGGGTACTGCCTGGCGATATCGACCATGAACGGATTGAAATAGCCGAATGAGGTGCCGAAGATCAGCTTCGCGCCGTCGAGCTCGATCATCGACTTCATGGTGTTCGCCACGGCGAGCGTCTCGGGCACGTTCTCCTCTTCGACGACGGAAACGCCCGGAACCGTCTTCAGGGCTTCGACCGCCGTGGCGTGCGACTGGTTCCAGCCGAAATCGCCGCGCGTGCCGACATAGATGACGCCGACGACGAGCTTGTCTGCCGCACCGGCCGCGCCGGGCCATCCGGCCGAGGCGAGCGCCGCAGCGCCCGTCGTGGCCCCCAAGACGAGGCTCCGCCGCGAGATCCCTGCTGCTGTCATGTTCGTCACTCCCCTCTGACCGGAAACCGCCGCCCTCGCTGGCTCTTCGCCTTGCGAGTCATTCTTGCGTTTCGGCATCGCCGGGCCCTCCCCGGAAGCGGCCATGCGCCGCGCGAGCCGTATCCATCAGGCCTCGACGGGGCCGGGCGTCCGCACCGGCGGCGGCGCCTTGTCCCAATCCTCCGCCGTCATCGTGCGGAGGTCGAAATAGTCGCGGGTCCGTACATAGCCGTGCCCACCCATGCGGCCGATCGCGTCGATCGCCGCCTGATCCACGTAATGGTTCTCGGGATCGACGGCGTCCTCGCGGATATGGGCCGCGACCACCTGACCGAGAATGATCTCGCGGGAGCGGCCGAGTTCGAGCGTGACGTAGCGGCGGCATTCCAGGCTTGCCGGCGCTTCGCCGATCCGCGGACATTTGATCTGTGAGCCGGGAACGGCGGTGAGGCCCGCCTGCGCGAGCTCGTCCACCGTCGCGGGAAACGGGACCGCGCAGACGTTCATGCGCTCGACCAGGGCATCAGACACGATGTTGACCGTGAATTCCTCGGTCATCCGGATATTTCGCGCCGTGTCCTTGAACGCCATGTCCGGCTTGTTCTCGACCCCGAGCGCGACGATCGCGGGATCGGCCGAGAGGCAATTGAAGAAGCTGTAGGGCGCGGCGTTCACCCGCCCCTCCTCGTCGACCGTGGTGACGAGCGCGATCGGGCGCGGCACGACGGTGCCGATCAGCAGCTTGTAGCGTTGGCGGGCGGTAAGCGCCGCGAAATCGAAGAGGGTGTGCGAGCTGGTCATTGCCCCTCGATCGGACGGGAAGATGCCCGCGATGTCGCGCACATCTTCCGTTGAATGACGAATATTCTCGTATGCATGATTCTGATATTCAAGAATACAATATGTGCATCGCGTTGCCGAAAATGCACATAAAAGCATCGGCATCGATTTCGCGTCGATGCACGAAACACGCCGGGAGTGCGACCGGGAGCATCGTCGGCCGGATGCGGAGAGGCGCCATGCGCCGCCCGGGGTTCGGTAGATCAGGAGGGAGGCATGAAAGGCGGCGAGAAGCCCGGCGACGCGTCATCTCGCCGGCGTCGAGCCAGGGAAGGGCGCCTCACCCGGCCGTGCTGTAGCGCGCCAGAATATCGGAGATCCTGACGTCCTCGACCTCCTGAGGCCTGGGCAGCGCCCGCGCCTCAACGGCGTGAAGATGCTCGTTCATGATGCTGATGGACGCCGCAGCATCGCGCGCGCGCAGCGCCGCGATCACGTTCCTGTGCTCGGCGGTCGCGCATTCGGCGACATGCGGTCGCCCATAGACGGCGAGGATCAGGGAGCAGCGCGAGACCACCTCGGAAAGATAGCGCGCAAGCAGCGCATTGCCGGCGAGGCGCGCGAGGACGATATGGAACTCGCCCGCGAGCCGGCTTGCCGAGGCGGTGTCGCCGCGCTGGGCCGCGGCCTCCTCCTCGTTCACATGGGCCTCGAGCGTCTCGCCCATCTCGGGCCGCCAATGGGCGGTCAGGCGCTGGACGATCTGCTGCTCCAGGCAATGCCGGACCTCGAAGATTTCCCGCGCCTCGTCGAGGCTCGGGATGGCGACGGTTGCCGTCCGCTTGCGCTTGATCTCAACCAGCCCCTCCTGGCTGAGCCGCATCAGGGCCGCCCTGACCAGCGTCCGGCTGATCCCGAAATGCGCGCCGATCTCGTCCTCGCGCAGCTTGGTTCCCGGCGCGAGCGCCTGCTCGATGATGGCGCGCCTGAGCGCCTGATAGGCAATGTCGGACCGCGACGAGATTTCCATGGGTCACGGGGATATCGCAAGAGTCGCTCGAGGCGCAAGTATGCGCAGCATCGCCGTCCGCGCGCATGAAACGAATTCATGATTGCCAATCTGATCCTTAATCACGTATACATGAATAGGTCCTCAACGCGAGGCAGGCAGGAGCATCCCGGATGGCAACACGCATTGTCACAATCGCGCTGAACCAGCAGCAGCTCGAACTCGTCGATCGGACCCTGGCCAAAGGCCTCGCGGAGGATCGTGCCGCCCTCATCCGGCATGCGCTGAGGCGCTATGCGGCCCGCCACCTGCCGGAGCAGGGCGCGGCAACTCGCCCGAGCCTGGCCGTCGGTTGAGCAGAGGGCAGCCTATGACGCGAGAGATTCTTCTCGACTTCGTCCTTGAGCCGGGCACGGGCAAGGCGCTCGAGGTCCGCAAGGGCCAGATCCTGCGCCTGGAGCAGATCGACGGCGGCCAATGCCTCGATTTCAACTGCTTCAATCTGCACGACTACAAGGAATATTTCCACGCCGGTCGGACCCGCACGCTGCACGGGCTGCATCCGACGAAGGGCGACTTCCTGTGGTCCGCGCCGCCGCGCGAACGGGCGATGATGTTCATCGCTGCGGACACGGCCGGGGCCAACGACGTGCTCTTCCCGCGCTGCAGCGCCAATCTCTACGAGTCCGTCTACGGGTACTGCACGCACACCAACTGTCAGGATATCCAGGCGGAGGCGCAGCGCGAATACGGCTTGACCCCAGACGACGTCCACGACTCCTTCAACCTCTTCATGGAGACGGGCGTTGACGACGCTGGGCGGCCCTACATCACCCGGCAGACGTCGAAGCCGGGTGACCATGTCGACTTCCTCGCCCTGATGGACGTGCTGGCCGTGCCCAATATTTGCGGGGCCGACGTGATGCGCACCAGCAACTTCTCGCTGAAGCCGGCCAGGATCAGCATCCTTCAGGCGACGGAGGCCGATCTCGCCGCGGTCCCCGTCCTGCCCGTCTGGCGCACGCAACGGACCGTCGCGGACTTCAGGCAGCAGAGGATCAAGGCCGACAGGGAATTGCGGCGCGATTCCGCCTATGTCGCCGAGTTCGTGAACGTTCCGATCCTGACCACCACCGTCGAAGTGCCGCTCGACGAAGACGAGCAGACCCTGCTCGACCAGCTCAAGCGCAGCGAGCTCTATGACGACGATGGCGCAGCGCTGCGCGACATCCTCTTCAGCTGGTGGGAGGAAGAACAGCTCGCCCGCTGATTTCGAATCTTAATAACCTTCATGATACCAAGTCGAAGAGGGGGTGACCGAGATGACATGCGCTGCGAAAGCGCTCCGTGCGCGCCATTATCCGGCCATGCTGCTTGCAGCGCTGCTCTCCGCGACGGCCCTCGGCGCGGCGGTCGCGCAGGAGGTCCCGGGATTCATGGACGTCGTGGCCGGCGCTCCCAGCCAGCCACAGGCCGGCGATGTCGGCCGGCTGGACGAGGGGCTCTGGGCGACGGCATGGTGCGCCGGGAGGCGACGGCGGCCGAAAGGAAGGTCATAGAGCTGAACAACGTCATGTTCGGCATCTACGACAACAATCTCAGGAAGTTCATCCGCAACCTGCGTGAGCAGAGCCCGATCATCATCGGTCTCTTCAACGGCGATGGYGGCTCGATGATCCTGTACCCGCCGGGGAAGGCGCCGATCGTCGCGCCGCCGGTGGCGCCGGTCTACCGGCTGGTCAAGTCGGTCTCGCACAGCTCCATGGCGATCTTCCAGCTCGTCGCGACCGCCGTGCGCGATCCGGCCGGGGACACGTCCTGGCGCGCTCCGGCGACGGCCTATCGGGCCAGCCTGAACGAGGCGCTCGGCAGCCTCGATGCCATCGAGCTCACGCCGGAGCAGCGCACGGTGCTGCGCGAGCTCATCACGCGCAACATCGCCTTCCTCGACGCCTGCCTCTCCAAGGGCAGCTTCACCTATCCGGAGTTGGAAGCCTTCGCGCAGGGGCTGCGCCCGCTGATCGGCAAGACCACCGAGATCGCCGGCCTTGCCCAGGTCCAGCACTGGACCACGGTTCTGAAGGACTGGCGGCGCATGCTGGGGGCCGATTGGGAGCGGACCTACGCTGCCACCAACACCCTCTACGTCACCCGGCGCAACAACATCCTGTTCACGCTGCTCGCCCAGCAGATGGGACGGGAGGCGATCAACACCCGCCTGCTGCTGCTGGAGACCTCCGCCTTCACGACGAAGCCGCAGCAGATGCTGGAGCTGCTCGCCCGCATCGTGGCGGATCGCGCGCTCGGCAAGGTGTTCTTCAACGACTACTACCTGATGGATTCCGAGCTGCTCACCGACGGCACGCGCAAGGCGATGGCCGATCTGGCGGCCCAAGCCGGCGAACAGGTGATGCTGCCGCCTCTCGCGCCGTTCCTGAGCAATGCCTGGCCGTGGCAGACGAGCACCGAGTACGCGCAGGGCCCGAGCCAGATCGACTGGAAGTGACGGGCGCGTTTGCGCCCTCGACTCAACGACAGGCGCAGATCGGCGGGCGGCGCCGTTAGCGCGGATACGCAGGGCGGGAGGAGAAGAATGGGAGCCGGCATTTCACGCAGAGGGTTCCTGCGGGCTGGAGCGGCGGCGGGCGTCGCGCTCAACGTCTCCTTCCTCGCGCCGCCGGCCGGGGCCCGGCTGATCGAGACGCCGCCGCGGCCCGGCCCGGACTGGCTCACGCCCGCCGGCCGGCCGCGCTATCGCCTCGATGCCATCGCCAAGGTCACCGGAGCCAAGACCTTCGCGCGCGACTATCGCGCCGCGGACCTTCCCGGCTGGCCGCGCGAGCAGTCGCACGCCTTCCTCCTCCACGCGACCAAGGCCGACAGGAGCTTCGAGGGCATCGACCTGACGGTTCTCGGCGAGGCGCTGAAGCCCGACCGGATCGTGCTGCACGAGGATCTCGTCGCGGACGGTATCACAGTGCCCCATCCCGACTTCTTCGGCGACGTCTTCCTGGTGCCGAAGGGCGAGACGCCGCGCCTGCTCGGCCAGCCGGTCGCGCTGCTGATCTATCGCGATTTCGCCCGCTACGACGCCGCCAAGCGCAAGGTCCGCTTCGACGACGGCGTCGTGCGCTACGGCGCGGCGACCCCCTACAACCAGCCGCCGCATTACGGCGCATCGCGCTATGTGCGCATCGACGGCGGCTCGCCCGAGGCCGAGGACCGCTATTCGCCGTTCAAGGACAGCGTCATCTTCGGCAAGTTCTCCGGCGACAAGGCCGTCTGGCCGAGCCCCGGCGAGGGCGATGCCATGGCGCGCGGCATGGCTGCCGCGGCGCAGATCGAGCAGGACATCGCCGCAGCCGGCAGCGACGCGCTCGTCCTGAAGCGGAGCTATTTCTCGCAGTCGATCGACGCCTCCGCCATGGAGGCCGACAACGGCAATGTCTGGTACGACGCCGCGACCGGCGTGCTCCACGTCATGGCCGCCTCGCAGTCGCCCTATGAGGTGGCGGAGGTCTCGGCCGAGCTGGTGTCGACGTCGAAATTCCTCCTGAAGGAGGTCGACCTCAAGRTCGGCTACACCGTCGGCTACGGSACSAAGGACCACTACATCTTCCCGCTCTTTTGCGTGCTCGCCGGCCTCTATGGCGAGGGACGGCCGGTGCGGCTCGCCAACGACCGCTTCGAGCAGTTCCAGACGGGCCTCAAGCGGCATGCCTTCTGGATGGACAACACGCTGGTCGTCGACCGCGACACCGGCAAGTTCCGCATCATGACCGGCCATTTCAGGACCGATGGCGGCGGGCGGGCGAACTACTCTTTTTCCGTCGCCTTCGTCGGCGCCACGGCGGCACAGTCGATCTACTATCTGCCGCAGAGCGACTTCTCGGCCGCCGCCTTCGCGTCGCGGGCGGTCGAGGCCGGTTCCACGCGCGGCTACGGCACGCTCCAGTCGATGTCGGCGACCGAAATGATGGTCGACGAGGCGGCAGAGCTGCTCGGGATCGATCCGATCGAGCTCCGGCTGAGGAACGTCTTCCGCTCCGGCATGAAGAACACCCAGGGCGCCATTCCGGCGGGCGCGCTGCGCAACGAGGAGATCCTGCTCAAGGCCAGGGCGCATCCGCTCTGGAGCGAGCGCGCGCAGAAGAAGAAGACGTTCGAGGCGGCCAATCCGGGCAAGAAATACGGTGTCGGCTATGGCCATGTGCAGAAGGACTACGGCACCGGCGCGGAAGCCGCGCTCGCCTCGCTCGAATTCGACCCGCGCGGCCGGATCAGCTTCCGCCACGTCGCCCACGAGATGGGGCCCGGCGTCACGACCTCGCAGGCGATCATGGTCGGCGAGATTCTGGGCCGCGTGCCGGACGAGACAGAGTACGGCGTCGTGCGCTGGCCGCAGATGCCGCTCGAGACGACGGACGAGCCCTATACGCTGAGCCAGGACGAGGAAGACCGGCGCAAGCAGAACCCGCGCTGGACACCCCGCATCACCTCGCCGATGAGCGCGACCAACAGCGTCTACTATCTCGGCCATGCGACGCGCGAGGCGGCCCGAATCCTGGTCGACCTCGCGCTCTGGCCGGCGGCCAGGTCGCTCTGGTCACGCGGGACCGGCGGCGGCGCGCTCGCGCCCTACGACGTGCGCCGCGAGGATCTGCGGCTCGGGGGCGGCATGATCAACGCAGGCGGCATGCCCCCGCTCGCCTTCGAGGCGGTGGCGGCGGAAGCGCATCGCCTCGGCCTGCCGACCGGCGTGACGGTTCATACCTTCAACCGCTGGCAATGGACGGAAGCCGAGTTCGACGTGCCCGAGCGCGGCCGCCTGCGGCTGTCGATCGATGCGCTCGCCCTGCGCTACGGCGAAGGCGCGTCCGAGGAGCACAAGCGGTCGATGACGACGGGTGGCTGGCATTTCATCGAGCGGGCCGCAGTGTCCTATCCGCCTGCCCAACGCAACAATGCCGGCGTCACCTATTACGCGCCGATGGCGACCCTCGCCGAAGTCTCGGTCGATATCGGCAGCGGCACCGTCACCCTGCTTTCCCACCACTCCATCCTCGAATGCGGCCGGCAGGTCGTGCCCGAGCTGGTCTCCGGCCAGATCCAGGGCGGCATCGCCATGGGCATCGGGCACGCCCTCAAGGAGTATCTGCCGCTCTACGAGGACGGTCCCGGCGACGGCACCTGGAACTGGAACCGCTACGAGCTGCCACGCGCGAAGGACGTCGCCCTCTGGTCGCAGACGGCGGAGGTGCTGCCC
>NZ_JBFRDQ010000050.1:0-29506 GCF_052113865.1 Allobosea sp. TAB14
GGCAGGCGGTGCGCCCCGGTGGCCGCTCGCCCTTCCATGTCCGCGACCTGCCGCATGACGGCCCTCGCAAGCTCTTCGCCATGGGCTTCCTGACCAGCCTGCTCAATCCGAAGATCGCGATGTTCTATCTCGCCCTGCTGCCGCAATTCATCGACCCGGCCGCGGGCGATGTCCTCGGCCAGTCCATGGTGCTCGGTTTCATCCAGATCGCCATCAGCGGCAGCGTCAACGCCCTGATCGCGACGGCGGCGGGCAGCATCGCGCTGTTCCTGCGGACGCGGCCCTTCTGGTCGCTCGTGCAGCGCTGGCTGATGGGCACGGTGCTGGCCGGTTTCGCCCTGCGCATGGCGATGGAAGCGCGCCGCTGACGAGGGCTGCATGTCCGCAAGCGCGTCCACGTCCGCTCTACGGCCGGGATTGCCGGCGCTCTTCACGGGCTTCCTCAAGATCGGGCTGATGGGCTTCGGCGGCGTCGGCCCCATTGCGCGCCATATCATCGTCGCCGAACGCGGCTGGCTCGACGATCGCGGCTATGCCGAGTTGATGGGCATCTGCCAGGCGCTTCCAGGCGCGAACACGGTCAACGTGGCCGTGATGCTGGGGGATCGCTTCCGGGGACCGATCGGCGCCCTGACCTGCCTCGTCGCCCTGATGGCCATGCCGCTGCTGGTGCTCGTCGCCATCGCGAACATCTACGACGCGGTTTCGAACCATCCGCTGGCGCAGATCGCCCTGACCGGGGCGGCGGCAAGCGCGGCCGGGCTCATCCTCGGCACCGCCGCCCGGCTCCTCACCCGCGCCGGGCTTGCCCGCTGGGCCTGGATCATGGCCGCTGCCGCCTTTCTCGCCGTCGGTATTCTCAGGCTGCCGATGCTGCCGGCCCTGCTGGTGCTGGTGCCGCTCGGCCTTGTCGCGGCATCGTTGAGCGCGAGGCGGGTCTGATGGAGCGCGGTGTCCTCGGCCAGCTCGCCATCACCTTCGGCGCGATCTCGCTGATGGCGATCGGCGGCGCCAATGCGGTGGTGCCGGAGATCCACCGCCAGCTCGTCGATGTCCTCGCCTGGATGGATGCGCCGACCTTCGCCCGGCTCTTCGCCATCGCGCAGGCGGCGCCGGGGCCGAACGTCATGCTGGCGAGCGTCGTCGGCTGGCACATGGCCGGGACGACGGGCCTGCTCGTCGCGACCCTTGCGATCTTGYTGCCATCGTCCGTGTTGACCTTCGTCTGCAGCCGCGGCCTGCAGCGCTATCGCGACAATCGCATCGTCAGGATCGTCACGCTGGCGCTGGTGCCGATTGCGCTCGGCCTCATGCTGGCGAGCGGCCTTGTCGCGGCAATCGCGGCCGATGCTGGGGTCTTCGGTTATGCGGTCACCGCCGCGACCGCGATCGTCACCTACCGGTCCAAGGTGAACCCGCTCGTCCCGATGGCGGCGGGCACGGTCGTCTACGCCACCGCCTGGGCGCTCGGCTTCGTCTGATCGGGCAGGCCGATTGCCGCCGGGGCGCCAAATGGCGTGCGGCAGCCTGGGCGTGGTACAGATGAGCCGGGAGAAGGGGCTTGTCGTGAAGACCGAGCAAAGCGTTCTGCGCATCTCGATCGCCGTCACCTTCCTGCTGGCGGCCGCAGGCATCGTCTTCGGCCTTCTCTCCGGTTCCTTCGCGATCGTCTTCGACGGCGTCTACGCCCTGACCGACGCGATCATGACGATCGTCGCGCTGCTGGTCTCGACCCTGATCGTCTCCTCGACGGCGGACGGAGCCGCCGGCAGCAAGCTGGTCAAGCATTTCACCATGGGCTTCTGGCATCTGGAGCCGATGGTGCTCGGCCTCAATGGCGTCCTGCTGACCGGGGCGGCGATCTACGCCCTGATCAATGCCATCGGCAGCATCATGGCCGGCGGTCGGCTTCTCGCCTTCGACTACGCCATCATCTATGCGGCGCTGACGATGCTGATCGCCTTCGCCATGGCGATCTACGGCGCGCGGGCCAACCGCGCCCTTCAGTCGAATTTCGTCGCGCTCGATGCCAAGGCCTGGCTGATGTCCGGTGCCTTGAGCGGCGCGCTGCTCGTCGCCTTCGGCTTCGGCTATGCGATCCAGGGCACGAAGCTCGCCTGGATGCTGCCCTATGTCGATCCGGTGGCGCTGGCTCTGGTCTGCATCGCGGTGATTCCCGTTCCGATCGGCACGATCAAGCAGGCCKTCGCCGACATCCTGCTCGTGACCCCGTCCGACCTGAAGCAGCATGTCGATGCCGTCGCAGAGGATTTCGTCCGCCGTTACGGCTTCGCCTCCTACCGCTCCTATGTCGCGCGCGTCGGCAGGGGCAGGCAGATCGAGCTCTTCTTCATCGTGCCGAAGGGCGGAGCGGCGCAGAAGCTGGAGGAGTGGGATCGCATTCGCGACGAGGTCGGCGAGGCGATCGGCGACGACACGCCCGACCGCTGGCTCACCATCGCTTTCACGACCGACCCCGAATGGGCCGATTGATCGGCGGCCGGGCGGTCCCGGCATGCGCCGCATGAAGGGGCTCTCCGCCGCGGTTTGCCGTTGCCGCGGGCGG
Source organism: Allobosea sp. TAB14 (assembly GCF_052113865.1). Lineage (NCBI taxonomy): Bacteria > Pseudomonadati > Pseudomonadota > Alphaproteobacteria > Hyphomicrobiales > Alloboseaceae > Allobosea > Allobosea sp. TAB14. The sequence goes on from NZ_JBFRDQ010000050.1 coordinate 2,567, forward strand.
CTCAGCCGATAAGCTGCCGGCATTGTCCCGTTCGGAACGATTGCGAGTGAGTCGATGAGCGTCTTGAGCCCCGAAGAGAAGAAGGTCACCGAGTGGCTGGCGAGCCGCAAGGAAGGCATGGTCGCGCTGCTGCGCGAGCTCGTCGACACCGACTCTGGCTCCTACGACAAGGCCGGCGTCGACCGGGCCGGGCAGGTGATCGCCCGCTTCCATCAGGCCAACGGGCTCGATGTCGAGATCGTGCCGGACAGCCGCTTCGGCGATGCCGTCAAGGCGCGCCTGCCCAACCCGACGGCCAATGACCAGCGCCCCGTCCTGCTGCTCGGCCATCGCGACACCGTCTTTCCGCAGGGCGAGCCGACGCGCCGCCCCTTCACCATCAAGGGCGCGCGCGCCTATGGGCCGGGCGTCGCCGACATGAAGGGCGGCCTCGTCATCGAGGCCTTCGTGGCTGCCGCCTTCGCCGAATTGGGCGGGCTCGCCGCGCCTCTGCTGATGCTGACGACCAGCGACGAGGAGATCGGCTCGCCATCCTCGCGGCCGGTGATCGAGGCTGCCGCACGCGAGTCGCGCTGCGTCTTCAATGCCGAGCCCAGCCGCCTGCCGGCCGGTACCGATTTCGCCAGGGACCACAAGCAGTCGGTCACCAGCGGCCGCAAGGGCGGCGTCTTCATGCGGGCCGAGTTCTCCGGCAAGCCCGCCCATTCCGGCGCCAATTACGAGAAGGGCGCCTCGGCCATCGTCGACCTCGGCCACAAGATCCCGAAGCTCCAGGGCCTCACCGATCTAGAGAAGGGCGTCACCGTCAATGTCGGCCTGATCGGCGGCGGCCAGACCGTCAACACCATCGCCCCGAGTGCCTGGTGCGAGATCGACCTGCGCTATGTCACCGCCGCCCAGCGCGACGAGATGGTCGGCAAGATCAAGGCGATCATCGAAGCGCCGGAGGTTGCCGGCACCAGCGCCGTGCTCTCGATCAAGGGCGAGTTCCTGCCGCTGGAGCGCTCCTCGGAATCGGCTGCGCTCTACGACACCTATCGCGAGGCGGCGGCCGCTTTCGGCATCGGCGTCACCGCGGAATTCACCGGCGGCTGCGCCGATTCCGGCTTTACCGCCGCGCAGGGCACTCCGACGCTCTGCAGCGTCGGGCCGATCGGCGGCATGGCGCATACGCCGGACGAGTTCCTCGAGATCGAAAGCCTCGTGCCGGCGGCGCAGGTGCTGGCGCTCGCGGTGATGCGCGCAGCGGCGAAGGTGGAGTGAGGCTCAGCGGCAGAGCAGATTGATCTTACGGCTGAGCGAGGGCTCCTCCTCGCTCAGCCGGTCGGTCAGCACGTGCAGCCAGTTGAAGCCGACCCAGAGTTCGAGCCGGTCGTCGATTTCGTCGGTCGCGATATCCCCCCGCTCTGCCGCGCGCACGAACATCCTGCGCGGCGAGGCGAGGCGTTCCGGCATGAACTTGAAGCGCAGTGCGGCGAGTGCCGTCTCGCTGGTCTGTGCTTCGGCGATCAGCCCGCGGAAGACGCGCCCTGCCGCATCCTCGCGCCAGAAGCGCCAGAGATCCCTGGTGTAGCGCAGCAGGTCCTCGCGCAGCGACCCGGTATCCGGCACCGGGATGGCGGCGTCCTTCTCGACACCGTAGATCGCGATGAACAGCTCGGCCTTGTTCGGCCACCAGCGATAGATCGTCGGCTTGCCGGCCCCGGCGCGGCGCGCGACCTCCTCGATCGAGAAGCCGGCATAGCCCTTTTCCGCCAGCAGTTCCCGTGCAGCCGCCTTGACGGCAGCTTCCGTCTCCGGGCTACGCCGGGCGCCGATCGAGGCACGGCGCTTCGGCTTCGGTTCCATCTGTCTGACCTCGTCTGCTTGGCCTCTTGACATAACGAAACGGCCCGTTTAGTTCAAGGTCAATAGAAACGGAACGTTCCGTTATGTGGAGAAGCCGATGACCGCATCCTTTGCGTCCCGCCTTGCCTCGCGCCTGCGCTTCCTGGTCGTCGCGACCGTCGGCGCCTATGCCGCCATCAATCTGGTGCTGGCGGTGCTGACGCCCTTCACCGCCGGCTGGCCCACATTGGGCATCACGGCGCTGGCCGTGCCGCCCATGGTGCTGGCGATGGTCTATGGGGTGATCCCGGTCGCCTTTCGCTTCGGCGCGCCGCGCTGACCATCCCGGGAGCGGGCCGTCTCAGAACGCCTCTTCCCAGTTGCGGCTGAGCCGCATCGCCGAGTTGATCATGCCGACCATCGAATAGGTCTGCGGGAAATTGCCCCAGAGCTCGCCGGTCTTGAGGTCGGCATCCTCGGAGAGCAGGCCGAAGCTGTTGCGGCGCTGCAGGATGCGCTCGAACAGCGCCTTGGCTTCCTCGCTGCGTCCGATCGCGTTCAGCGCATCGACATACCAGAAGGCGCAGATCAGGAAGCCGGTGTGCATGTAGCCGAAATCGTCCTGCGTGGCGTAGCGCAGCAGGAGATCGCCGCGCGTGAGATCGCGTCCGATCGCTTCGACGGTGGCGACGAAGCGGGCGTCGTCTGGCTTGACGAAGCCGAGCTCGGCCAGAAGCAGCAGTGTCGCGTCGAGCTCCTCGCCATCGAAGGTCGAGACGAAATGGCCCTTCTGCTCGTTCCAGATCCGCTCGGCGATGAAGCTCTTGAGCCGCTTGGCCTCGCCCTTCCAGTATTCCTTGCGGTCGGCCCGGCCGAGCGTGCCGGCGATGCGGGCCAGCCGGTCGCAGGCCGCCCAGCACATCACGCTGGAGAAGGAGTGCACCGCTTCCTTCTCGCGCAGCTCCCAAGGGCCGGCATCGGGCTTGTCGAAGACGGAGAGCGCCAGCTCGCCCATGCGTTCGAGCTGCTCGAACAGCGTGTCCTTGCCGGGCTGGATCAGGCGCCGGTCGAAGAAGGAATGCGTCGCCGCCAGCACCACGGCACCATAGCCGTCGTTCTGGATCTGCCCGGCCGCGCCATTGCCGAAGCGTACTGGCCGGTGTCCGCGATAGCCGGAGAGGCTGGTTGCCTCGAACTCCGTCAGCGTCCCGCCGCGCGTGATCGGATAGAGCGGCGGCAGGTGTTCCGCGCCGCTCTCCGAGAACGAGTCGACGATGTTGGTGATGAAGCCGAGATAGTCCTCCATCGTGCGCGTCGTGCCGAGGCGGTTCAGCGCATGCACGACGAAATAGGCGTCGCGCAGCCAGCAATAGCGGTAATCCCAGTTGCGCTGGGTGCCGGGGGCCTCGGGAATCGAGGTCGTCAGCGCCGCGACGATGGCGCCGGTTTCCTCAAAAGCGCAGAGCTTCAGCGTGATCGCGGCCCGGATCACTTCGCGCTGGTACTCGAAGGGGATCGAGAGCGAGCGCACCCAGTCGCGCCAGTAGTCGGTGGTCTTGTCGAGGAATTCGCGCGACGTGGTCTCGATCTCGGCGCGCAGAGCCTCGTCCGAGCCGATGAAGAAGGAATAGGCCTGGTCGACGGCGAAGGGCGTGCCTTCCACGACATAGGAGAGCGGGGCGTTCGTCGTCAGCCGGATGGTCTGGTCGGCGCCGACGAAACGGACATGGTTGGAGCCGCGCGTGATCTCGTCCGGCTGCTCGCCGAGGCCGAGGCAAGGCTTCACCATGACGCGGATGCGCGGCCGTCCCGACACCCGCCGCACCCGCCGCACGATCTGCGGCGGCCGGAAGAAGCGTTCATAGCGCACGAAGCGCGGCGCGAAATCGAGGATTTCGATGGCGTTGCCCTGGTCGTCGGACAGCACGGAGGAGAGGATCGCGGTGTTGTCGAGATAGCTCTGCTCGCACCGCGTCATGCCGACGAGCTCGATGCCGAAGAAGCCCTTCTTCGGCTCCGCGTCGCCATCGTCCGCCTCGTTGTCGATCAGGGAGCAGAAGACCGGATCGCGGTCGAAGCGCGGGAAGCAGCCCCAGACGATGCGGGCGCGCCGGTCGATGAGCGCGGCGATCGAGCAGTTGCCGATGACACCGAGGTCGAGCGAGGCGGAGTGTTGCCCCGCGGCCGTGGTCGTGACGGTCATGGTCAGGTCGGTCCTCGTCAGGTCGGTCCAAGAGCATTTTCAAGCGACGCGGATACCGGTTCGCATGAAGAAAATGCAATGAAATGAAGAGCTGGAGAATGTCCGCGCTTCGGACACGCGGACATTCTCCGATCAGCCCTGGGTGAAGCTGGCGGCGGAAAGGTGGCCGTTCTCGGCGGCTTCGAGAAGGATACGGTGCAAGGCCGTCGGCGAGGCGAGGCGATGCATGGCATGGCTTTCGCGGTCGGCGCCGATCCGCACCGACAGGCCACCCAGCGCGTTCACCGTCTTGAAGCCGTCCTCGTCGGTGATGTCGTCGCCGATGAAGACCGGCAGACGCGCGGCATAGGTCGGCGTCGCCATCAGCCAGGCGATGGCGCCGCCCTTGCTGGCATTCGCAGGGACGATCTCGGCGACCGACTTGCCTTCCTGCAGGCGCACGCCCGGCCCCATCTTCGCGGCGGTGCGGCGCATCAGGTCGAGCGCCTCGTCCTTGAGCGTGGGGGCAAGCCGCCAGTGCAGCGCCACCGAGATCCGCTTGTCCTCGACGATGATGCCGACATGGCTGTTGGCGAAGCGGACGAGCTCGCGCAGCGCTTCATGCAGGCTGTCCGGGGCGTCCGATTGCGCCCGAAGCGCGCCGCCCATCCGGATCTGGGCGCCATGCAACCCGGCGATGTCGAACTGATAGGGAGTCAGCATCTCGTCGAGGAACGCGATCGGGCGCCCGGAGACCAGCGCCAGCGCGCCGCCGAGCTTGAGGCGCAGCGCCTCGAGCGCGGGCGCGACGCGACGGTCGAGCTTCACGTCCTCCGGCGAAGGCGCGATCTCGACGAGCGTGCCGTCGAAATCCAGAAAGAGTGCGATCTGCTGCTCGGTCTGAGCGATGTCGCGGATTTCATGGATAGATTCGGGTTCGATCAAGGTCGTCATCGTTCTGTATCTGAGCGGAGAAGGAGGCAGAAGAACGGCCATTCGATCCGCTAATCCTTTCTTTCACAATTTGCGGAGCGCCGCCGCCGAAAAATCGTCCTTGGGGTTGTGCCGCTGTACTGGATGCTTAACATGCAGGACACGATTTCACCGCAAGGCCGCCATCGCTTCGTCACGCAGCCGGCCCTGCACCTCGGAAACATTACGCCTTTCGCGGCGTTCTGTTCCTGCCGCCCATGGCAAAAATCGGGCGGCCTTCCTCGGAGAACTCGTCGCCCATGCGTCTTGTCGTCGTTTCCAACCGCGTCACCATCCCCGATCGTTATGAAAAAGCGACGGCGGGCGGCTTGGCGGTCGCGCTGAGGGAGGCGCTCGAAAAATATGGCGGCCTCTGGTTCGGTTGGAGCGGCGCTGTCGGCGAGGACACCCGCCAGGTCCAGCGCGGCAACGTGACCTACGCGGTCACCGACCTGACCGAGGCCGAACGCCAAAGCTATTATCTCGGCTTCTCCAACCGCGCGCTCTGGCCGATCATGCATTACCGGCTCGGGCTGACCGAGTTCCAGCGCAGCGACTATATGGGCTATCTCGGCGTCAACCGCCGCTTCGCCCGGGCACTGGCCGGGCTGATCCAGCCGGACGACGTCATCTGGATTCACGACTACCACCTGATTCCGCTGGCGGCGGAGCTGCGCCGGCGCGGTGTCACCAATCGGATCGGCTATTTCCATCACATCCCCTGGCCTTCCGCCGATGTGCTGGGAGCCCTGCCGTTCAGCGCCACGCTGGTCCGGACGCTCGCCGCCTACGATCTCATCGGCATGCAGACCGAGCTCGACGTCCGCAATCTGATCGGCGGCCTCGTCGATTTGTGCGGCGCTCGCCAGGAAGGGCGGCGTGTGCGCCTCGGCGCGCGCGAGACCCTGATGCAGGCCTTCCCGATCGGCATCGATGTCGAGGCGTTCCGGCGCCTGGCCGCGGCCTCGGTGCGCCGGGCGGTGACGCCGCTCAGGGCCACGCGGGAATCGCTCGGCGAACGCAAGCTGGTAATCGGCGTCGACCGGCTCGACTACTCGAAGGGCATCGTCCAGCGCCTGGAGGCCTTCGGCCAGTTCCTGCGCAGCCATCCGGAGCAGCGTGGCAATGTCAGCCTGCTGCAGATCGCCCCGCCGTCGCGCAGCGACGTGCCGGAATATGCCGAGCTCGACCGGATGTCCGACGAGGTGGCGGGGCGGCTCAACGCCCAGCTCGGCGAATTCGACTGGACGCCGATCCGCGTGGTGAAGAAGGCCTATTCCCGCACCGCGCTCGCCGGCTTCTATCGCCGCGCGCAGGTCGGGCTGGTCACGCCGATGCGGGATGGCATGAACCTCGTCGCGAAAGAATATGTCGCGGCGCAGGACCCGGCGGATCCCGGTGTGCTGGTGCTGTCGCGCTTTGCCGGGGCCGCGCAGCAGATGGGTGAGGCGCTGATCGTCAACCCCTACGACACCCATGAGGTGGCGGAGGCGATCCGTACCGCGTTGGCGATGCCGAAGAGCGAGCGCATCCGCCGCTTCGAGCAGCTCTACCATGTCATCGAGACGACCGACATCGACTGGTGGCGGCGGCGCTATCTGGAAGCGCTCACCGGCGTGCCCCTGTCCACCGGCGCCGTCGAGCCGCCCCGGAAGACCGGGACCAGGACCAAGGGCGATTCGGCGACGAGGCGCGCGAGCCGCGCCAAGGCGGCCGCTGTTCCCGGGCGTACGGATACGAAGAGTCGGGCGGTCGCCGCCGGGCACAAGGCGAGCCCGCAGCCGGGCGATGCGGGGCATTCCACGCCCGTCCGCTGACTTGCCTACCGGGCCGATCGCTAAAATCTGGCCGGAATCGCTGATCGTGCCGCGCCCGGCGCAACCGGCCCTTGCCGAAGGCGGCCTTTGGTCGCTAGAAGGCGCAGTGATCCGGGTGGGCGACTCAGGGTCTGGACAGGCATCGTATCGTCGATGGCTGAGGAGGCGGCGGAGGGCTGAGATCGATGCGAGGCGCTCTCGGAGGACCGGGCGTCCTTTTGCGCCGCCTCCGCGAGGTCATGGCGGCGTCGATCAGCCCGCAGGAGCGGCTGGACAGGCTCGTCGTCCTGATCGCCGGCAATCTCGTTGCCGAAGTCTGCTCGGTCTACGTCCTGCGTGAGGACGGCTCCCTCGAGCTCTATGCCACAGAAGGCCTCAATCGCGAGGCGGTCCACCTCACCACGATGCGGGCCGGCGAAGGCCTCGTCGGCCTGATCGCGAGCGAGGCCGAAGCGCTGGCCCTGTCGGATGCGCAGGCGCATCCGGCCTTCTCCTACCGCCCCGAGACGGGCGAAGAAGTCTATCGCTCCTTCCTGGGTGTGCCGATCCTGCGTGGCGGCGCCGTGATGGGCGTGCTCGTCATCCAGAATCGCGCCTCTCGGATCTATTCCGAGGAGGAGATCGAGACGCTGCAGACCACCGCCATGATCATGGCGGAGATGATCGCGGCCGGCGGGCTGAAGTCGCTGGCCGCGCCCGGCGCCTCGATCGGCCTCGACCGGCCGATCCATGGCGTCGGTGTCTCGCTGGCGGATGGCGTCGGCCTCGGCCATGCCGTGATGCACGAGCCGCGCGTCGCGATCAGCAACCTCATCGCCGAGAACCCTGCCGCCGAGGTGACGCGGCTGGAGGCGGCGATCGGCGAGATGCGGGCCTCGATCGACGAATTGATCGAGCGCGGCGACGTCGCCCATACCGGCGAGCATCGCGACGTGCTCGAAACCTTCCGCATGTTCGCCCATGACCAGGGCTGGCTGCGCCGCATGCGCGAGGTGGTGCTGACCGGCCTCACCGCCGAGGCGGCGGTCGAGCGCGTCCAGTCCGACACCCGCGCCAAGATGCTGCGCCAGACCGACCCTTATCTGCGCGAGCGCCTGCACGATCTCGACGATCTGGCCAACCGCCTGCTGCGGACATTGACGGGCAAGGCCAACGGCGTCGCGCGCGAGGATCTGCCGGAGAACGCCATCCTCGTGGCGCGCTCGATGGGGCCGGCGGCSCTGCTCGAYTATGACCGCKYCCGTYTGCGYGGGCTYMTSCTSGAGGAGGGCGGRCCGACCAGCCACATCGCCATCGTCGCCCGCGCGCTCGGCATCCCCGCCGTCGGCGAGGTCGTCAACGCCACGGCGCTGGTCCAGGCCGGCGATGCCATCATCGTCGACGGCCAGGCCGGAGAGGTGCAGATCCGCCCGCAGCCCGATGTCGAGAACGCCTACAAGGACAAGGCCCGGCTGAGGGCGCGCAAGCAGAAGCAATACGAGAAGCTGAAGGAGATGCCGGCCGTCACCAGGGACGGTCTCGGCATCACCTTGCAGATCAATGCCGGGCTGATCGTCGACATGCCGAACATCACGGCGACGGCCGCCTCCGGCATCGGGCTGTTCCGCACCGAATTGCAGTTCATGGTGGCGCAGCACATGCCGACCACCGCCGAGCAGCAGGCGCTCTATGCCGCGGTGCTCGATGCGGCCGAGCATCGCCCGGTCACCTTCCGCACCCTCGATATCGGCGGCGACAAGGTGCTGCCCTATATGGAGCGGATCGAGGAGGAGAACCCGGCGCTGGGCTGGCGCGCGATCCGCATCGGCCTCGACAAGCCGCGGCTGCTGCGGGCGCAGTTGCGCGCGATGTTGCGGGCCGGCGCCGGTCGCGATCTCAAGATCATGCTGCCCATGGTCGCGACGACCGAGGAATTCCGGCGGGCCCGCATGATCCTGCACCGCGAGCAGGCCATGCTGGAGAAGCAGGGCGTCGCGCCGCCGCGTGATCTGCGCGTTGGCGTGATGGTCGAGGTGCCGTCGCTGCTGTTCGAACTGCCCGAGATCGCCCGCGAGGCGGATTTTCTCTCGATCGGCACCAACGACCTGATGCAGTTCCTCTTCGCCGCCGACCGCGAGAACAAGCGCGTCGCCGACCGCTTCGACCCGCTCAGCGTGGGCGCCCTGCGCGCCTTGCGGAGCATCGTCGATGCGGCGAGCGAGGCGCGTTGCCCGGTCACGGTCTGCGGGGAGATGGGCGGCAAGCCGCTGGAGACCATGGCGTTGATCGGGCTGGGCTATCGCGCCTTCTCGATGTCGGCGGCCTCGGTCGGCCCGGTCAAGGCGATGCTGCGCGGGCTCGATGCCGGCAAGCTCCGGGAGCGGCTCGAATGGATGCTCGCCTCACCCGAAGGCGCGATCAATCTGCGCCCGCAGCTGGCGGCCTTCGCCTCCGAGTTCAAGGTGCCGGTCTAGCGTCGCTTCCCGCCGCGAGACCCGCTTTTCAGATCGTTTTCAGAGTTCCCTCATGTCCGTACAGCTTCCGCAGGATCGTCTCGACGGCATCGTGGCTCGCCACGCCGCCGCAACCGAGGAGATCAACCATGCCACCGATCCGGTGCGCACGGTCGAGCTTGCCAAGGAGCTGTCGGAACTCGATCCCGTCGTGGCCGCCATCGCCTCGTGGCGCCAGGCTCAGGAGACGCTGGCCGAGGCCGAGGCTCTGATCGCCGACCCCGCGACCGATCCCGAGTTTCGCGAGCTCGCCTATGAGGAGCGCGATGCCGCCCGCGCCGAGATCGAGACGCGCTCCCGCGAGATCCTGATCGCGCTGCTGCCGAAGGACGCGGCCGACGAGCGTGGCGTCATCATCGAGATCCGCGCCGGGACCGGCGGCGACGAGGCGTCGCTCTTCGCCGGCGACCTGCTGCGCATGTACCAGCGCCACGCCGCGCAGAAGGGCTGGAGCGTCGAGATCCTGTCGGAGAGCGAAGGCACGATGGGCGGCTACAAGGAGGTCATCGCCGAGATCAACGGCCGCGGCGTCTATGCCCGGCTGAAATTCGAATCCGGCGTCCACCGCGTGCAGCGCGTGCCCGATACCGAGGGAAGCGGGCGCATCCACACCTCCGCCGCGACCGTCGCCACGCTGCCGCTGGCGAGCGAGGTCGACATCGCGCTCAACGAGGCCGATATCCGCATCGACACCTTGCGCTCGGGCGGCGCCGGCGGCCAGCACGTCAACAAGACCGAATCCGCCGTCCGCCTGACCCATATCCCGACGAACACGGTGGTCCTGGTCCAGGATGAGCGCTCGCAGCACAAGAACAAGGCGCGCGCCTATGAATTGCTGCGGGCCAAGCTCTACGACATGGAGCGGATGCGGATCGATGCCGAACGGTCGGCCGATCGACGTTCGCAGGTCGGCTCCGGCGACCGCTCCGAGCGCATCCGCACCTACAACTTCCCGCAGGGGCGCGTCACCGACCACCGCATCAACCTGACCCTCTACAAGCTCGACGAGATGATGCAGGGGCTCGTGCTCGACGAGATCATCGATGCGCTGACGGCCGAGCATCAGGCGAAGCTGCTTCTGGAAGAAGGAATCGCCGGAAAATGACGGCGATGAAACCAAATTCTCCTTCTCGCGTTGCTGATGCATCGACACCAGCAAACGGGGGAACCTCCCATGATGAAGACCGTATCGACGATCGCGATGGCCGGGTTGATGGCTCTGGCCATGTCCGGCGCTTCACAGGCGCAGGAGCAGACCATGCGCAAGGTGACGTCCGGCAAGCCGGCGGCTCTTCAGGGAGCGATGACCCAGGCTCAAGCCCGCAAGGCCTGCCAGACGGAGATGAGGGGCGCTCGCGAGAGCAAGGCTTCGCTCCGCACCAAGATGAAGCTGTGCGTCGACCAGAAGATGCAGGGCAACAGCTGAACCCGACTGACCGAGCGGCCCGAGCGGCCGTCGAGGGGTTAGGGGAGGGCGCCGTGCTGACCGTGAGGGAGGCGCGGCGTCTTGTCGTCCGGGCCCTGCGTCATGCCGGCATCGAGCCGGCCGGGCTCGAGGCGCGCCTTCTGCTCGAAGGGGCCCTGGAGACGCGCCATCTCGACCCGGATCGTTCGCTCGACCCTTCCACCGCCGCGGTGCTCGCCGGTTTCCTGCATCGGCGCCTCGCCGGGGAGCCGGTCTGGCGGGTCCTCGGCGAGCGTGAATTCTGGGGGCTTACCTTCCGCCTCTCGCCGGCGACGCTGGAGCCGCGGCCGGACAGCGAGACCATCGTCGAGGCGGCATTGGACCGGTTGGGCGGACGCCGGGACGAGACGCTGTCGATCCTGGACCTGGGCACGGGCACGGGCTGCCTTCTCGTCGCCCTGCTCAGCGAGTGCCGGAACGCGACGGGGCTCGGCATCGATCTCTCAGCGGAAGCCTGCGAAACCGCCGCCGGCAACGCCGCACGGAACGGCGTCGCCGGGCGGGTTTCCTTCCGCCAGGGCCGTTGGACCGAAGGGCTGAGTGGCCCTTTCGACCTGATCGTCTCGAACCCGCCCTATATCCCGTCCTCCGACATCGCGACGCTGGCGGTCGAGGTGCGCGAGCACGATCCGCGCCTCGCCCTCGATGGCGGGCCTGATGGGCTCGATCCTTACCGATGCTTCGCCCGCAGCCTGCCGGCCCTCCTGGCGCCCGGAGGCTTTATCGTTCTCGAAATCGGCGCCGGCCAGAAGCAGGATATCGCTTCGATCATGGCAGGCGGGGGCCTTGAATTGCAGGCGAGCCGTTACGATCTCGGAGGGCATGAGCGGGCCCTGATCTTTGCGCCCGCCTGATCATGCACAGGCTTTTGGTCGATTTCGCTTGGAGAAGCAGCCAAAAGCGGTTATGCAGCTTTCAGCCGAAGCTGGCGGCGTCAGAGCCGGAGCCTTGGGCGGCCCCTTTCATCGGCAGGCCTTGCTCAAGATCAGCATTGTTTACGGGCGTGTTCCTGAAGCGATGTAACTGACCTGCCAGATTGGACTCCGAAGGCGCTGCGGCGCCCCTCGGCCCATGGGGATGGATCCCCTTTTGGAATAAGAGCGCGTGAAGACCAGAAACGGCGCAAGGCCCCTTCAGGTCCACTCAGCCCGACACGGCGTCGCAACCCGCTGTGTGTCGAAACGCGCATGACGACGCCACGGTTGCTTTGAACAAAGAAGCGCGAGACAGACGCGAATGAGACCAGGTCAGAACCGGCGTATGCGCGGCCGTAGCAATAACGGCAACAATAACGGCAATCGTAAATCTCCCAACCCTTTGCAGCGTAGCTACGAGTCGAACGGGCCGGACGTAAAGGTCCGCGGCACGGCTCAGCACGTCGCCGAGAAGTATTTGCAGCTCGCTCGCGATGCGCAATCTTCGGGTGATACCGTTGCTGCCGAGGGCTACTTCCAGCACGCCGAACACTATTATCGCATCCTGCTCGCAGCGCAGGAGCAGATGACGCAGCAATTCGGCCATACCTTCCCGCCCAATCGCGCCTTCGTCGATGTCGAGGACGACATGGAGGAGGAGGGGGACGACGACGGCTCCTTCCAGCCGGGCACGGGCCCGCAGCCGGATTTCCGTGGTCAGAACGGCCAGATGAACGGCAACGGCTATAACGGGCATGGTGGCCAGCGCGCCGAGGGCGAAGCCGGCGACGGCCAGTCGCAAGGTGGCGGCCAGCGCTTCGACCGTCAGAACCGCCGCGAGCGCTTCAACAACAACAATAACAGCAACAACAATAACAACGAGCGTCGCTTCGACCGGCAGGATCGTGGCGAACGCCGCTTCGATCGCAACGGCGAAGCCGGGCAGGGCGGTTACACGCCGCGTCCCGACGCACCGCGTTCCGACATTCCGGTTGGCAATGTCGGGGAGCCGGTGGCGCCCGTCGCTGCCGAGCAGCCGCAGGCCGAGCGCTCCTTCGAGCGTCCGCAGCGCGCCGAGCGCCGCCCGCGTCGCGAGCGGCAGCCCGAGCCCGAGGGGGAAGACGTCGCCAGCGCGCTGCCGTCCTTCCTGACGAACCCGGTCCGCACCGTGGCGCCGGTCGAGCCGGTGGCTGCGGAACCTGCTGAGCCCGCCCCGGTCGGCGATACCGCCGAGGAGGCCGCTCCGGCCAAGCGGGTGCGCCGTCGCCGGTCGCCGCGCGAGGTCATGGACGCGCTGGGTTCCGAGACGGACGGTTCTGCCGAGTAAGTTCGGAACATCGGACCATCAGAGATAAAAAAGGGCCCGCAAGGGCCCTTTTTCTTGTCTGCGGTGCTCTCCGGGATGGTCAGGCGATGCCGAGTTCCGCGGGCGTCTCGGACGGCATGAGGGCGTCGCCTTCCCGCAGCGTTCCGCCGGCAATGATGCGGCAATAGATGCCGCAATCGACATGGCCGTAATTCTTCATCAGCGCCTTCGGGATCTGCATGTCGCGGGCGCCGGTATCCGGGTCGACATTGGTCGCGGCGCAACGCTCGATCCGCTTGATGACCTGTAGCTTCAGGCCGTCCGGCCCGGCGAGGTCGCGGCCGACGAGGTCGTTTTCCCCCCAGGCCGAAAGCCCGCTCACCATCAGGTTGCCGCGGAAGCGGAGCGGATCGACCGGCCGTCCGAGCCGCCCTTCGAGATCGGCGACGCTGGCGAGGTTGATGATCGAGACGAAGCCGGAGCGGGAATCGGTGAAGCGATAGGTTGAGGGCGCTGTCAGCAGTTTCGGCTCCCCGCGCAGCTCATCCGGCATGAAACTCTCGAAGAAGCGGGCGAGCGCGGCGTGGCCCTCTTCGGTGGCCATGGGGGCACGCAAAGCCTCCTTGCCCTCGTGCCGGATGACGAGATCGCCGCTGGCATCGTCGTAGCGCGTGCGCAGCCGCGCCAGCGATTCGTTGCGCATCAGCATGAGGTATTTGATCTTCGGCTGATGCACCGGCTCGGCCGGGTCGAAACCCGAAGGGCCGTTCTCGATGGCGAAGAGCCGATCGCCCGGAAAGTAGCCGCCTGCCGGCAGGGTGGCCTGCGACAGGCGCTCCGGCGAAAGCCCCTTCACGGGATAGCGGTAAAGCGTCTCGATGCGCATGATCTGTCCGGCCGTTGCAATCTGCCGGACGATAGCCGCCTTCAGGCGCCCTGACAGATCAAATTCTGTATCCGTTTCGATCAAGCGTCCGCATCGTCTTCCCCATCCGCGACCGAACGCTGGCAGCCCCAGCCGGCCAGCACCGCATCGGTTTCGTCGGCGACGAAGAAGCGGGCGGCATCGCGGTCATAGCCCTCGCCCAGCAGACGCTCGTAATCGGTATGGACGTGGCGGACATGGCTGCCGAGCGCGAGCCACAGTGCCGTCGAAGGCGGCAGGTCCTTCATGTGGCGCCGCTCCGCCAGGGTGATCACCGCCTCTGCGTCGGAAAGCGGGATGCCCGGTGCCAGCGCTCTCAACGCCCGACGAATCGCCTGCTGTCGCTTGGTCCCGGCCATGCCCGATCTGCGCCTGGCGCGAGGCCGAGGTCAATTGCATCGCCCCCTCTTCCGTTGCGCCAATGTCACACTATCTTGGGAGGCGAAGGGCGGCCCATCGCGGCGCCCTATCCTGATGAAAGGCAGCGGGTCTTGCGTCGCTACGGGGCGCGGCCTGCGGGCGGAGTGATCTGAATGAACATTGAAAAATATACGGATCGGGCGAAGGGCTTCCTCCAGGCGGCGCAGACGATCGCGCTGCGCGAGGGCAACCAGCAATTCACCCCCGAGCATCTGCTCAAGGCGTTGCTCGACGACAACGAAGGCATGGCGGCGGGTCTCATCGACCGGGCCGGCGGCCAGTCGCGCCTCGCGCTGCAGCTTGTCGACCAGGCGCTGGCGAAGCTGCCGAAGGTCTCGGGCGGCTCGGGCGGCCTCAACCTGACGCCGGGCCTCGCCCGCGTCTTCGACACCGCCGAGAAGGCGGCCGAGAAGGCCGGCGACAGTTTCGTCACGGTCGAGCGGCTTTTGCTCGCGCTCGCGATCGAGAAGGACACCGAGGCCGGCAAGGCGCTGTCGAAGGCGGGCGTCACCCCGCAGGCGCTGAATGCCGCGATCGAGGCGATCCGCAAGGGCCGCACTGCCGATTCCGCTTCGGCCGAGCAGGCCTATGACGCGCTGAAGAAATATGCCCGTGACCTCACGGCCGCGGCGCGCGAGGGCAAGCTCGACCCGGTGATCGGCCGCGACGAGGAGATCCGCCGCACCATCCAGGTGCTGTCGCGCCGGACCAAGAACAATCCCGTCCTGATCGGCGAGCCTGGCGTCGGCAAGACCGCCATCGCCGAAGGCCTCGCCTTGCGCATCGTCAATGGCGACGTGCCCGAGAGCCTGAAGGACAAGGAACTGCTCGCCCTCGACATGGGCTCGCTGATCGCCGGCGCGAAATATCGCGGCGAGTTCGAGGAGCGGCTGAAGGCGGTGCTGACCGAGGTTTCGTCCTCGGATGGCGGCATCATCCTGTTCATCGACGAGATGCACACCCTGGTCGGCGCCGGCAAGACCGACGGCGCGATGGATGCGTCGAACCTGCTGAAGCCGGCGCTCGCGCGCGGCGAACTGCACTGCATCGGCGCGACCACGCTCGACGAGTATCGCAAATATGTCGAGAAGGATGCGGCGCTGGCGCGGCGCTTCCAGCCGGTCTTCGTCGACGAGCCGACGGTCGAGGACACCATCTCGATCCTGCGCGGCCTGAAGGAGAAATACGAGCAGCATCACCGCGTCCGTATCACGGATTCGGCGCTGGTCTCGGCCGCGACGCTGTCGAATCGCTACATCACCGACCGCTTCCTGCCGGACAAGGCGATCGACCTCGTCGACGAGGCCTCGGCGCGGCTGCGCATGCAGGTCGATTCCAAGCCCGAGGAGCTGGATTCGATCGACCGCGAGATCGTCCGTCTCAAGATCGAGCAGGAGGCGCTGAAGAAGGAGAACGACGCCGGCTCGAAGGAGCGGCTGAAGCGGCTCGAATCCGAACTGGCCGATCTGGAGTCGCGCTCCGACACCATCACGGCCAAGTGGAAAGCCGAGAAGGACAAGCTCGGCCASGCSGCKGAGMTSAARACCAAGCTCGACAATGCCCGCAACGAACTSGCCCAGGCGCAGCGCAAGGGCGAGTATCAGCGGGCGGGCGAGCTTGCCTATGGCGAGATCCCCGGGCTCGAGAAGCAACTCGCCGAGGTCGAGGAGAAGGGCGAGGGCGCCGGCATGGTCGAGGAGGCGGTGACGCCGGACCATGTCGCGCAGGTCGTCAGCCGCTGGACCGGCGTGCCGGTCGATCGCATGCTCGAAGGCGAGAGGGAGAAGCTGCTCCGCATGGAGGAGGTTCTGGGCTCCCGCGTCGTCGGGCAGCGCGAGGCGGTGGAGGCGGTCTCGACCGCGGTCCGTCGTGCGCGGGCCGGCCTGCAGGATCCCAACCGTCCGATCGGGTCGTTCATGTTCCTCGGCCCCACCGGCGTCGGCAAGACGGAGCTGACCAAGGCTCTGGCCTCGTTCCTGTTCGACGACGATACCGCGCTCCTGCGCATCGACATGTCCGAGTACATGGAGAAGCACTCGGTCGCCCGGCTCATCGGCGCGCCTCCGGGCTATGTCGGCTATGAGGAGGGCGGTGCGCTGACGGAAGCGGTGCGCCGCCGGCCCTATCAGGTCGTGCTCTTCGACGAGATCGAGAAGGCGCATCCGGACGTGTTCAACGTCCTGCTGCAGGTTCTCGACGATGGCCGCCTCACCGATGGCCAGGGCCGCACGGTCGATTTCCGCAACGTGCTGATCATCATGACCTCGAACCTCGGTTCGGAGTTCCTGGTGAACCAGCCCGAGGGGCAGGACAGCGATGCGGTTCGCGACGAGGTGATGGGCGTGGTCCGTCACGCCTTCCGGCCCGAGTTCCTGAACCGGATCGACGACATCATCCTGTTCCATCGCCTGCGGCGGAAGGACATGGACGCCATCGTCGATATCCAGATGGCCCGGCTGCAGAAGCTGCTGACCGATCGCAAGATCACGCTCGAGCTTTCGAAGGAGGCGCGCGAGTGGCTGGCCGACAAGGGTTATGACCCCGCCTATGGCGCGCGCCCGCTGAAGCGCGTGATCCAGAAGTTCGTTCAGGATCCGCTGGCGGAAGCCATCCTGGCCGGCGAGATCGTCGACGGCGAGACGGTGCCGATCACCGTCGGTCCGGGCTCGCTGATGCTGGGCCATGTCGCGGCCGTTAAGGAGAAGCGGCCCGTGGGTGTGGCGCTGAACTAAAATCGCGAGCGCCCTTCTCCCCTCGGGGGAGAAGGTGTCTGCGGAGCAGACGGATRAGGGAAGGGTCGCGYMAGCGGCCCTTTTCTTTGCCTGTCGCGTCGCCCTTATCCGTCAGCGCTGCGCGCTGCCACCTTCCCCCCGAGAGGAGAAGGCGGAGGATTCACCCCCGCTTCAGCAGGAACACCGCCTGCGCGCCGAACAGGTTCCAGAACCACCACGGCGCCTTGACGCCGACCTTGCCGCCGGCAGCGTCGAGCGCGACGGCACGCTCCTTTTCCGCGCCGATCAGGTCGCAGAGCGCGACGAAGTCGCGGATCGTGCAGAAATGGATGTTGGGCGTGTCCCACCAGCTATAGGGCAGGGCCTCGGTCACTGGCATGTGGCCCTGGAAGAACACCTGCGAGCGCATCCGCCAATGCCCGAAATTCGGGAAGGAGACGATGGCGCGCCGGCCGATCCTGAGCATCTGCTCCAGCACGAGGCGCGGATTGCGCGTCGCCTGGATCGTCTGGGACAGGATGACGTAGTCGAACGAGTCGTCGGGGTAGTCGGCGAGATCGGTGTCGGCGTCGCCCTGGATCACCGAGAGCCCGCGCGCCACGCAATCGGCCACGCCCTCGCGCGAGAGCTCGATCCCGCGCGCATCGACGTTGCGGGTCTCCGCGAGCAGCGCGAGCAGCGCCCCGTCGCCGCAGCCGACATCGAGCACGCGCGTGCCGGGCTGCACCATCTCGGCGACGAGCTTGAGGTCGATGCGGTTCGTCTGATTGTCCGGGAGGGTCATGCTCAGAGTCCCCGCGCCCGCGCCGCCGCGCCGATGAAGCCGCGCGTCGTGGCGAAGAGGTTGGGCTCTTCCAGCAGGAAGGCGTCGTGGCCCTTGTCGCTCTCCAGCTCGACGAAGGAGACCGAAGCGCCGGCCGCGTTGAGCGCATGCACGATGGCGCGGGAATCCGCCGTGGGGAACAGCCAGTCCGAGGTGAAGGAGGCCACGCAGAAGCGCGTCTTCGTGCCTGCGAAGGCGCGCGCCAGCACCCCGTCATGGTCGGCGGCGAGGTCGAAATAATCCATCGCCCGCGTGACGTAGAGATAGGAATTGGCGTCGAAGCGCTCGACGAAGCTCAGGCCCTGATGGCGCAGATAGCTCTCGACCTGAAAGTCGGCGTCGAAGGAGAAGGTCGGCGCCTCCCTGTCCTGCAATTTGCGGCCGAATTTGCGGTGCAGCGCCTGCTCGGAGAGATAGGTGATATGCGCTCCCATCCGGGCGACCGAAAGTCCCTTGGAAGGCCGGGTGCCTTCTTCGAGATAGCGTCCCTGGCGCCAGTCCGGGTCGGCCATCACCGCCTGCCGGCCGACCTCGTGGAAGGCGATGTTCTGCGCCGAATGCTTGGCGCCGGTCGCCAGCGGCAGCGCCGAGAACACACGGCCCGGATAGCTCGCCGCCCATTGCAGCACCTGCATGCCGCCCATCGAGCCGCCGGCGACGCAGAACAGCGTCTCGATGCCGAGCGAGTCGATCAATGCCGCCTGCGCCCGCACCATGTCGCGGATGGTGACGACCGGGAAGGACAGGCCCCACGGCTTGCCCGTCGCCGGGTTGGTCGAGGCCGGCCCGGTCGTGCCCGTGCAGCCGCCAACGACATTGGCGCAGATCACGAAGAAGCGGTCGGTATCGATCGGCTTGCCCGGCCCGATCATCGCGGTCCACCAGCCGCCCTTGCCGGTGATCGGGTTGCGGCTCGCGACATACTGGTCGCCGGTCAGGGCGTGGCAGACCAGCACCGCGTTCGACTTGTCGGCGTTCAGCGTGCCGTAGGTCTGATAGGCGATCTGCCAGTGGTCGAGCACGACGCCGCAATCCATCAATAGCGGCGCTTCCGGCCCGAAGCGCGCGACCGGGCTCGAAGGCTCGTTGGCCTCCTTCAGCGGGTCGGCGAGGCTGGGGGAGAGATCGCTCATATCGTCCGTTTCGGCAGTGTTATTTGTCTTGCCGGTCCAAGCGTTCGGAAAATCGAACTCTAGCGATGCCGCGTCGGCGCGCTGCTGTCAACGCGGGATTGTGCAGCCGGCTTTGCCAAGGCGCGGCGGGGGCGCTAAGGAGCGTGGCCTTGCCGGAAAGCGCGTTGCCATGACCGAAGCCGCCCCGACCACCCTTGCCGATCTGCGCAGCGAAATCGACCGCATCGACAGCACGATGCATGCGCTGCTGATGGAGCGTTCGCAGATCATCGAGACGCTGATCTCGATCAAGAAGACGCAAGCCTCCGGCTCCGCCTTCCGCCCCGGCCGCGAGGCCGACATCATGAAGCGGCTCGCGCTCAGCCATAAGGGCCTCCTGCCGCTCGACACCGTCGAGAGCGTCTGGCGCATCATCATCGCCACCTTCACCTATGTGCAGGCGCCTTATTCGGTCCATGCCGATGTTTCGGGCGGCGACCCGGCGATGCGTGATTCCGCCCGCTTCCATTTCGGCTTCACGGTGCCTTTCGTCCCGCATGAGGACGCCCGCGCCGTGATCCGCGCCGTTGCGGAATCCGCCGGCGATCTCGGCATCTTTCGCATGGATCAGGGCGCCAGCGCCGGCATCTGGTGGCGCGACCTGATCGGGCCGGATGCGCCGAAGATCATCGCGCGTCTGCCCTTCGTCGAGCGCCCGGACCATCCGGCCGGCACGCCGGTCTACTGCATCGCCAAGCCGCTGGCGGACGCCGCGGTGCGCGAGATCGTGCTCTATGCCGCCCGTGTCGAGCGCTGGTCGGAGGTACTGCGCCACGGTCTTGCCGAGCATCTGGCCGAGGTCTCGGCCTCGGCTGCCGACGGCTCGCATCTGTCGCTGCTGGTCGCCGCCTCCGGCGAGGTCGATCAGGCGGCGATCCGGGCTGCGCTCGCACCCGCCGGTCTCAGCGACTTCTCGGAGGTCGGCAGCCACGCCGCCCGTTTCGCCGTCAAATCCGCCCGTTCGTGAACGCTCTCACGTATCGCCTCTGATCCGCCGTCGTCATCCCGGGCAAGCGCAGCGCAGACCCGGAATCCATCGTAGAGTGCATCGCCCTCCGATGGATTCCGGGTCTCCCTCCGGTCGCCCGGAATGACGGGGAAGGATCGAACCGAAAGACCGATAGATGACCGCCTCCCGCCCCGTGCCCCGTCCCGGCGTCCTCGAGATCGAGGCTTATGTTCCCGGCAAATCCGCCGCGCCCGCCGGCGTGAAGCTGCACAAGCTCTCCTCCAACGAAACCCCGCTGGGTCCGAGCCCGAAGGCGATCGCGGCCTTCGAGGGCCTCGCCGGCAAGCTGGAGCTCTACCCYGATGGCTCGTCGAGCCGGCTCAAGCAGGCGATCGCCGGCCGCTACGGCCTCGATCCCCAGCGGATCATCTGCGGCAATGGCTCCGACGAACTGCTCGAACTCGTCACCAAGGCCTATCTGGGCGAGGGCGATGAGGGCATCTACAGCCAGTACGGCTTCCTGGTCTATCGCATCGCCATCCTGGCCGCCGGCGGCAAGCCGGTCGTCGTGTCCGAGAAGAACTATACGGCCGATGTCGACGCCATCCTCGCGGCGGTGACGCCGAAGACGAAGATCGTCTTCCTCGCCAATCCCAACAATCCGACCGGCACCTATCTGCCCTTCGATCAGGTGAAGCGCCTGCRGGCCGGCCTGCCGCCGCATGTCCTGCTGGTGCTCGACGCGGCCTATGCCGAATATGTCCGGCGCAACGACTATGCGTCGGGCCTCGAGCTTGTCGCCGAGAGCGAGAACGTCGTGATGACGCGGACCTTCTCGAAGATCTACGGCCTCGCCAATCTGCGCATCGGCTGGCTCTACGGGCCTGCCCATGTCATCGACGCGCTGGAGCCGGCGCGGTCTCATCCTGCGCGCCGTCGGCGGCTATGGCTTGCCGGACGCGCTGCGCATGACCATCGGTTCCGAGGAGGCGAACCGCCTCGTCGTCGCCGCGCTCGCAGACTTCCTCGCGGGCAAGGCCTGACGCCGATGGCGGAGAGCTTCGCGCCGCGCCGCGCCACGCCGGTCTTCACCCGCCTCGCCATCATCGGCATCGGGCTGATCGGCTCCTCGATCGCGCGGGCGGCGAAGGAGCTGAACCTCGCCGGCACGATCGTGCTGGCCGACCAGGACGCGGCCGTGCGCCAGCGGGCGCGCGAGCTCGATCTCGGCCATGCCGTCGCTGATACGGCGGCCGAGGCGGCTGATGGCGCCGATCACATCATCCTCTGCGTGCCGGTCGGCGCCTGCGGTTCGGTGGCGGCCGAAATCGCGCCTTCGCTCAAAGCGGGCGCGATCGTCTCCGATGTCGGCTCGGTCAAGGGCTCGGTCGTCGACGCCGTCCTGCCGCATCTGCCTGAGGGCGTGTCCTTCGTGCCGGCCCACCCGGTGGCGGGCACCGAGAATTCCGGCCCCGATGCCGGCTTCCCGAGCCTCTTCCTCAATCGCTGGTGCATCCTGACGCCGCCGGAAGGTACCGATGCGGCTGCCATCGCGAAAACCCGCCAGTTCTGGGAGGGGATGGGTGCGCTGGTCGAGGTGATGAGCGCGCAGCATCATGACCTCGTGCTCGCCGTCACCAGCCACCTGCCGCATCTCATCGCCTACAACATCGTCGGCACCGCCGAGGATCTGGAGGCGGTGACGCAGTCCGAGGTGATCAAGTTCTCGGCTGGCGGCTTCCGCGATTTCACCCGCATCGCCGCCTCCGACCCGACGATGTGGCGCGACGTCTTCCTGCACAACAAGGAAGCGGTGCTGGAGATGCTCGGCCGCTTCAACGAAGACCTCGCTTTGCTCACCCGCGCGATCCGCTATGGCGACGGCGAGACTTTGCACAAGCACTTCACCCGCACCCGTGCCATCCGCCGCGGCATCGTGGCGCTCGGCCAGGAGAAGCCGGAGACGGAGAAGCTGCGCAAGGATTGAAGGGAGGCGGGATCGCGCCGGAGAATCGCCGGGGCTTCGGTGCTGTGCATGGCGCCGCTTGCGGCTTGCCAAGCAGCCCCCCTGCTGGTACAGCGCCACCCGTTGCCGCTTTAGCTCAGCTGGTAGAGCACCTCATTCGTAATGAGGGGGTCGGGGGTTCGAATCCCTCAAGCGGCACCATTTTCCTCTTCGCTGACGTTCACGAACCGACCCAACCGGTCGGTCTTTTCGTGTTTGGCGTTCGCGGACGACATTCGAGGCCAACAGATGGCCCCGACCGCCCCTGCGCTTCGAAATGTCAGCCCCTCCGGAAAGACGGTGAGGCTGTCGCACGGGAAGGGTTTTCAGCTCTCACGCCGAGCGATGATACGCGATGGCGGCGTCTGATAGGTGGGCGCCTCCCGCAGGCGTGATCTCGGCTGCGGATAGTCGTTGCCCGCGCCAACCAAGTCGCGGTGCGACCAGCTCGACGAAATCCGTCAGGATCTGGCGATGGTCGGCGAGGCTGAAATTATACGGCAGTTCCAGCCGCAGCGTGTCGACCAGTCGCAGCACCGGATCGGCTTTCAGTCTTTCGACGATGTCCGCGGCCGGCCCGACGATGTCCGGCGCGATCAGCGTCCGCCGCTCGCCCTGCGGGGCCAGCGTGCGCGCCTGGCGGCTGGCGGCATAATCGCGATAGCGCTGCCGCGTCCCGGCATCGGCGCCATCGAGCGGCACGATCACCCGGCCGATGGCGATGCGCGGCTCGGCCGGTCCGCGCCAATGCGTGCGGAAGGTCTCGACATGGCGCCGCTGTGTCTCGAAGAAATCGTCGGTCTCCTCGCCGGTGTTGATATTGCCGAGGAGGAGATGAAAGCCGTTCTCGGACGCCCAGCGGGCGGAGCGCAGCGAGCCGCCGCCATACCAGAGCCGCTGGCGCAAGCCTTGCGCGTGCGGCCGCAGCCGGGGGCGATGCTCGCCGGCTGCCGAGGTGATGCGCGCCTGCGGCTCGCCCAGCCAGTCGCCCGCGATATTGGCCGCCAGGCGCGCGACGCGGGCATGGGAGAAGTCGATGGCCGCCGGGTCGCCGTCGAAGAGGCGTTCTCCCAGCAGCTTGCCGAAGGGCGGCGCCCCGGCGCTCAGGCCGATGTTCAGCCGCCCGCCGGAGAGCACATCGACCAGTGACAGRTCCTCSGCCAGCCGGAACGGGTTCTCGTARCCSATCTGGATSACGGCGCTGCCGAGGCCGATGCGCCGGGTGCGCTGGGTCGCGGCGGCGAGAAAGGTCGCCGCCGAGGAGACACCCGGTTCGAGATGGCGCTGGCGCACCCAGGCGCTCTCGAAACCGAGCGCCTCGCCATATTCGAACAGCGAGAGCGTCTCCTCCAGGCCGGTGCGTGGATCGGCGTCGTCGTAGTTGCCGGGCGTCAGGAAGGCGATGTTGCGGATCGAGAGCTGCGTCATGGCTTTCAGTATTTCGGCAGGCCGGGCGGGTTGGTCTCGGAACGCGGCAGGGCTTCCTCCTCCAGCCCCCAGCGGGCGAGCGCCTGCCCGTATTTGCCGTTCGCGATCAGGTTGTTGGTCGCGAGCGTCAGCGCGTCGACGAGCCCGCTGCCCTTGCGGGTTGCGATCGCGACATCGGATTTCAGCGGCCAGCCGGCGCTCAAGGTGCCGATGCGCCTGATGTCCTTGTCGCGCGCGGCGATGAAGACGAGTTGCGCGTGGGGCTGGACGATGACGTCCGACCTGCCGGAGCGCAGCGAGACGAGACGCGCTGCCTCGTCGTCGAAAAGCTGGAGTTCGATCGGTTTCAGGCCGGCCGCGACGTTCTGCTTGCTCCACTCGACCAGGATGCGCTCCTGATTGGTGCCGCCGCCGACGGCGATGGTGAGACCGGCGGCGTCTTTCGGCTCCCTGATGCCGGCGATCCTGCTGTCGGCCTTGACGAAGAAGCCGTGCAGGCCCTGGCGATAGGTCGAGAAGTCGAAYTTCTCCTTGCGCTGCTCGGTGACGCCGACATTSGAGATSACSGCRTCGTATTTCCCGGAGGCGAGGCCGAGCGGCCAGTCGGCCCAGGCCACGGGGACGAGATTCAGCTTCAGGCCGAGGCTGCCGGCGATGAGCAGCGCGAAGTCGGGATCGGCTCCGATCACCGTCTTCGCATCGGTGGCATAGGTCGCGAGCGGGGGCCCGCCGGGGCTGATCCCGACGGTGAGCACACCGGGCTCGGCGAAGGCATAGTTGTTCGGGATGCGCGCGACGGCCGCCGGGTCCGTCTCCGCGCGGATACGACCCGCCTGCTCCGGACCGAGATCGAAGGGCGCCTGCTGGGCGAAGGCGGGCAGGCTCGTGGTGCTGAGCGCGCCGACGAGAAGCGACAGGAGTGTCCGTCGCGGAATCATGATGGTCTCCAGTCCTGAAAGATCGATGGGGTGCTGGCCGCGGCTCAAGCCTTCGGCAGGCCGGGCGGATTGGTGCGCGACTGAGCGATCGCTTCGGCCGTCAGGTTCCAGCGCGCGAGCACCTTGGCGTAGTTGCCGTTCCCGATCTGGGTGTTGAGCGCATGAGTGATCGCGTCGGCGAGGCCGGCGCCCTTG
Source organism: Allobosea sp. TAB14 (assembly GCF_052113865.1). NCBI lineage: Bacteria > Pseudomonadati > Pseudomonadota > Alphaproteobacteria > Hyphomicrobiales > Alloboseaceae > Allobosea > Allobosea sp. TAB14. The sequence continues at coordinate 27,129 of NZ_JBFRDQ010000050.1, forward strand.
CGCGTCGTGACGGCGATCTCGGCCAGTTCCGGCCAGCCGCCGCTGAAATTGCCGGCGAGCCGCGTCTTGCCCTCCTGCGCGGCCTTGAAGCTCAGCAGGGCGTTCGGGCCGAGATAGGCGTCGGCGCGGCCGGATTCGAGCGCGAGATAGAGAACGACGTCGTCGTCGTAATACTGGATATCGACCGGCTTCAGCCCGGCCTTGGTGTTGGCCTCGTTCCAGCGGAGCAGGATCTGCTCCTGGTTGGTGCCGGAGGAGACGATGACCTTCAGCCCCGCCACGTCGCGCGGCTCGCGGATAACGATCTCGTTGCCCTTCTTCACATAGAAGCCGAGCAGGTCCTTGCGRTAGGTSGAGAAGTCGAACTTCTCCTTGCGCTGYTCGGTGACCGTGACGTTGGAGATGACCGCGTCGAACTTGCCCGAGACCACGCCGAGCGGCCAGTCTGCCCAGGCCGTGGTGACGATCTCGAGCTTGCGGCCGAGGGCGTCGGCAACAAGCTGGGCGATCTCCGCCTCCGCGCCGATGACCGTCCTGTTGTCGGTCGCGAAACCGCTGAAGGGAAAGCGCCCGGTATTGTTGCCGACGGTGAAGACGCCGTCCTTGGCGAATTTGGCATCCCCGGCGATGAGCCTGATCGCCTCCTCGTCGCGCTGGGCGCGGGGACGGCCCGGCTGTTCGGGCGAGAGGTCGACCGCCTGCTGGGCGAAGGCCCCGGCGGGGATGAGYGCGGAAGAAGCCGCACCGGCGAAAAGGGCGAGCGAAGCGCGTCTGGTCAGCATGATCGTGTTCCTTGTCCGAAAATTTTGAGCGTCAGAGCACCTTGGCGAGGAATTCGCGGGTGCGGGGATGGTCGGGCTCGCCCAGCACCTTGGCCGGCGCGCCGGTCTCGAGGATGCGACCGGCCTCCATGAAGACGACCTGATCGGCGACCTCGCGGGCGAATCCGATCTCATGGGTGACGATGACGAGCGTCGTGCCGGAGCGGGCGAGTTCCTTGATGACGTCGAGCACCTCGCCGACGAGCTCGGGGTCCAGCGCCGAGGTCGGCTCGTCGAAAAGCAGGACCTTGGGTTTCAAGGCGAGCGCGCGGGCGATGGCGACGCGCTGCTGCTGGCCGCCGGAGAGCTGGCGCGGATAGGCATCGACCTTGTCGGCGAGGCCGACGCGGGCAAGCAGCTCCCGCGCCTCGGCCAGCGCCTGTTCGCGGGAGAGGCCACGCACCGTCACCGGCGCCTCGGCGATGTTCTCGAKCGCGGTSAGATGSGGGAAGAGGTTGAAGTTCTGGAAGACCATGCCGACRTCGAYGCGGCGCTTCAGGATGTCCTTCTCCTTCAGTTCGTAGAGCGTCTCGCCGTCCTGCCGGTAGCCGATCAATTCGCCGTCGATGGCGATGAAGCCTTCGTCGACCCGCTCCAGATGGTTGATCGCGCGCAGCAGCGTCGATTTGCCCGAGCCGGACTGGCCGATGATCGCGGTGACGCTGCCCGGCTTCAGCGCGAGGCCGACATCGTCGAGCACCTTGAGCGGGCCGAAACTCTTCGAGACATGGCTGATGCGGATCTCGCCGCCGCGGCGCGGCGACAGCGTTGCGAGCGAGGCCGCGTCCTGCCGGCTGGTGACCGGTGCCGGCGCGGCGAAGGCGGTGCTCGTGTTGTCTCGACCGCGGCCGAGCCAGCGCAGGGCGCCATCGATCGCCGATGGCGGTGGGTTGCGCAGCGCGCCGCGGGCGTAGTGCCGCTCGATATGGCGCTGGAAGAAGGAGAGGACGCTGAGGATGACGAGGTACCAGACCGTCGCCACCATCAGCAGCGGGATCACCTCGAGATTGCGCCGGTAGATGACCTGGATGGTGTAGAACAGCTCTGGCAGGGCGAGGATGTAGACCTGGCTGGTCCCCTTCGCGAGGCTGATGATCTCGTTGAAGGCCGTAGGCAGGATCGAGCGCATCGCCTGCGGCAGCACGATGCGCGAGATCTGGCGGCGTCTCGGCAGGCCGAGCGCGGCGGCGGCCTCGTGCTGGCCCTGATCGACGGACAGGATGCCGCCGCGCACGATCTCGGATGAGAAGGCGGCGGCGTTGAGCGTGAGCCCCAGCACGGCGGCGAGGAACGGCGTGATGAGCTGCGTCGTCTGCCAGGAGCCGAAGCTGATCCCGGTGAAGGGGATGCCCAGCCAGATCGTGCTGTAGAGATAGCCSAGATTGTTCAGSAYCAGCAGCAGCACGATSAGCGGRATCGAGCGGAAGAGCCAGACATARCCCCAGGACAGGGACGCCAGCAGCGGCGAGCCCGAGACCCGCGCCAGCGCCAGCAGCGTCCCGAGCAGGAAGCCGAACACCGTGCCGAGCAGCGTCAGCAGGAGTGTGCGTCCAAGGC
>NZ_JBFRDQ010000051.1:0-52575 GCF_052113865.1 Allobosea sp. TAB14
GCCCAACGGCGTGAGCCACGAGATCATCGAGCGCGAGGGCGACACCGGCACCTTCGACAACACCCAGGTCTTCACCGTGCCGCCCGGCCATTTCTTCATGATGGGCGACAACCGCGACAATTCGCTCGACTCGCGCGACCGCAGCGTCGGCTACGTGCCCTTCGAGAACCTCGTCGGGCGGGCGGAGATCATCTTCTTCTCGATCGACGAGGGCGCTTCGGCCTGGAAGATCTGGGAATGGCCCTCCACGGTTCGCTGGAACCGGATCTTCAGCACCATCAAGTGAGCAAAGCGGCTGAAGGCGGGCGCAAGGCCCCGGACACGGCGCGGCTCGAAGCCACGCTCGGACATCGTTTCAACGACAAGGCCCTGCTGGCGACGGCGCTCACCCATATGAGCGCCGAGGAATTGCGGCTGGCGAGCTATCAGCGCCTGGAATTCCTCGGCGACCGCGTGCTCGGCCTCTCGATCGCTGACATGCTGTTCCGGCGCTATCCGCAATCCGAGGAAGGCGATCTCTCGCGCCGGCTCGCCGATCTCGTGCGCAAGGAGACCTGCGCCGAGGTGGCGCAGAGCTGGAATCTCGGCCAGTTCATGCGGCTCGGCGACGGCGAGATCCTGGGCGGCGCCCGCAAGAACAAGGCGATCCTGGCGGATGCCTGCGAGGCGATCATCGGCGCGGTCTTCATCGATGGCGGCTACGAGGCGGCGCGCGCGCTGGTCGAGCGCGGCTTCGGCGAGCGGCTGATGAAGCCGGTGCGCCCCTTGCGCGACGCCAAGACCGCGCTGCAGGAATGGGCGCAAGGCAAGGGCTACCCGACGCCGACCTATAGCGAGCTCGGCCGCTCGGGGCCGGACCACGCGCCGGTTTTCATGGTTGCGGCGAAAATCACCGGGCTCGAGGACGCGGAAGCGCGCGGTCCATCGAAACGGCTGGCCGAGCAGGCCGCGGCCGAAGCTTTTCTGAAACGCGAGGGTTTGTGGAACGACAAGCCGGAGGGCGACAATGTCTGAGGCCAACCAACCCACACGCTGCGGCTTCGTCGCGCTGATCGGCGCGCCGAATGCCGGCAAGTCGACGCTGCTCAACCAGCTCGTCGGCGCCAAGGTCTCGATCGTCTCGCGCAAGGTGCAGACGACGCGCACGCAGGTGCGCGGCATCGCCCTGTCGGGGCCGACGCAGGTCATCTTCGTCGATACGCCCGGCATCTTCGCGCCCAAGCGCCGGCTCGACCGCGCCATGGTGACGAGCGCCTGGGGCGGCGCCACCGATGCCGACCTGATCGGCGTGCTGATCGACGTCGCCCGCTTCGAGCATGAGGAAAACACCGCGCTGCTGGAGAAGCTCTCCGAGCTGAAGCAGCCGAAATTCCTGATCCTCAACAAGATCGACACGGTGGCGAAGGAAAAGCTGCTCGAGATCACCGCCAAGGTGAACGAGCTCGGCCAGTTCGAGGCGACCTTCATGGTCGCGGCACTGACCGGCTACGGCGTCAAGGACATCCTCGTCTGGCTGGAGAAGCGCCTTCCCCTCGGCCCCTGGCTTTACCCGGAGGACCAGATCTCGGATGCGCCGCTGCGCTTCCTCGCCGCCGAGATCACCCGCGAGAAGATCTTCGAGCGGCTCCACGACGAGTTGCCCTACCGCTCGACAGTCGAGACCGAGAGCTGGCAGCAGCGTCCCGACGGCTCGGTCCGCATCGAGCAGACGATCTATGTCGAGCGCGAGGGCCAGCGGAAGATCGTGCTCGGCGAAGGCGGCCAGACCATCAAGGCGATCGGCCAGAAGGCGCGCGTCGAGATTTCCGAGGCGGCCGAGGCCAAGGTGCATCTCTTCCTGTTCGTGAAGGTGCGCGAGAACTGGAGCGACGATCCGGAACGCTACCGCGAGATGGGGCTGGAGTTCCCCAAGGGCTGAGCCGGGCACGGGACAGCCGCCATGCGCAGCGAAAAGGACAGGATGCTCGCGGGCGAGCTCTATCGCGCCGACGATCCCGAACTGGTCGCCGATCAGCGCCGCATCAGCGCCTGGATGGAACGCTTCAACGCCACCACCGCCAGGCCGGAGGAGAGGCCCGCGCTCTTGCGCGAAGCGCTCGGGCATGTCGGGCGCGACGTCACCATCCGACCGCCCTTCCATTGCGACTACGGCTACAACATCAGCCTCGGCGACGGCGTTTTCCTGAACTTCAACTGCGTCATCCTCGACGTGGTCGCGGTGGTGATCGGCCAGGGCACGCAGATCGGGCMGGGCGTGCAGATCCTGACGGCCGACCATCCGCGCGATCCCGGGGAGCGTGCACGGATGCTGGAATTCGGCCGGCCTGTCGGCATCGGCCGCAACGTCTGGATCGGCGGCGGCTCGATCATCCTGCCCGGTGTCACGATAGGCGACGACGCCATCATCGGCGCGGGCAGCGTGGTCACGCGCGACGTACCGGCCGGCACGACCGTCGCCGGCAATCCGGCGCGTCCCCTCGGCCGCAGATGAGCGGGCCGTAGACGGGTGCCGGACCGATTGCCGCAAGCCCCTACCGCTTCACCGGCAGCCCCAACGGAACGGGCATGCGCGACAGATCGCCACGCAATTGTCATATGAAACGAGGCTATTCTCCGTGAATTGACATTGTTCCAACGCGATTGGCCCCCATCTTGAATATTTGATGACATTTCAGCAGGAGTTGTTGCCATGGCCGCCTCACCGCGCATTGCGCTGTTCATCGACGGCGCCAATCTTTATGCAACCTCGAAGCAATTGGGCTTCGACATGGATTACCGCCGGTTGCTGCGCGAGTTTCAGGGACGCGGCAACCTGATCCGCGCGTTCTATTTCACCACGCTGGTGGAGAGCGAGGAGTATTCCTCGATCCGCCCGCTGGTCGACTGGCTCGATTACAACGGCTAYCGSGTCATCACCAAGGCGGCCAARGARTTCACCGAYGCGACCGGKCGCCGSCGSGTCAARGGCAACATGGATATCGAGCTGGCGATCGAGATGCTCGAGCTCGCGCCGCATCTTGACCAGATCTACCTGTTCTCCGGCGACGGCGATTTCCGGCCGCTGGTCGAAGCCGTGCAGCGCAAGGGCGTGAAGGTCTGGGTGGTCTCGACCATCTCGACCAACCCGCCGATGGTCTCCGACGAGCTGCGCCGCCAGTGCGACGAATTCCTCGACCTCGCCCAGCTCATGCCGAAGATCGGGCGCGACCCGGCCGAGCGCAGTGCCCGTAGCGGCGGCGCGCCGGGCGGGCCGGTGACGCCTGGCAATCCCGGGCTGGAGCGGCGCTACGGCATCCGCCAGGGCGACGAGCCGGTCGAGGGGTGAGTTTGGCGCGGGACCGGCGCCGCCCTACCCGCCGCTCTTCAACAACCGCTGCTTGTCGCGATTCCAGTCGCGCTCTTTCTCGGTCTCGCGCTTGTCGTGGAGCTTCTTGCCCTTGCCGAGGCCGAGCTCGACCTTCGCCCTGCCCTTGTCGTTGAAATAGACCTTGAGCGGGATCAGGGCCATGCCCTCGCGCTGGACCGCGCCCATCAGCTTGTTGATCTCCCGCCTGTGAAGCAGGAGCTTCCGCGGCCGGCGGACCTCGTGATTGAAGCGGTTCGCCTCGAGATATTCCGGGATATGGGCGTTGAACAGGAAGAGCTCCGTCCCCATCGGGCCGGCATAGCTCTCGCTGATCGTCGCCTTGCCGCCGCGCAGCGACTTGATCTCGGTCCCCTGCAGGGCGATGCCCGCCTCCACGGTTTCCTTGATCTCGTAGTTGAAGCGCGCCTTGCGATTATCGGCGGCGAGCCTGTAGCGCTCTGGATCGGGCTTTTTCATACGTTCCCGCCGAATCCATGTTCCCTGACGAGCGCTGCCATCGCCTGCGATTCCGATTCAGGATCGGCGCTCAAGCCGTTGAGAACGCCGAGCTTGTCATCCTCGCGCCGATTCTGGCTGAGCTTGAACTTGCCGATGATCGAGGCGATCTCGACCTCGATGCCGACGATGCCGCGGGTCTGTGCCGCGATGAAGGGCTCGGGCGCGTCGGTCACGGCCCAGGGCTCGGCGCGGGGCGCCTCCTGCTGCCGCGTCAGCGATTCGAGCTGGGCGCGCAGCCAGGCCGGGTCCTCGATGGTGCGGGCGGAACCGCGCACCTGCACCGTGACGTAGTTCCAGGTCGGCACGACCTTGCCGGTCTCGCGCTTGGTCGCATACCAGGCGGGCGTGACATAGCGCTCGACGCCGGTGAAGATCACCAGCGTCTCGGCATCGGCCGCGATCGCCTTCCATTGCGCGTTGGGGCGGGCGARATGGGCCCGCAGCACGCCGTTCTCGCCGATATCCTCATGCAGGACGAAGGGCACGGGATTGGCGATCAGGCCGCCCTCGCCCACCGTCACCAGCGTGGCGAGCGGATGCTGGCGGATGACCGCGTGCAGCTGCGCGCGGTCCTCGACCTTGAAGTGACTGGGCTCGTACATCGTTCCGGTATCCCTGGCTTCGGCCGGGGCGACCGGTCGAACACAATCCCTATTTAGGCATTCATCAGCCCGGCGAAAACCATGGCCTCGCGGATCACCTTCCCCGTCGCCGGCGTCACCGGCAGCAGCGGCAGGCGGATCTCCTCCTCGATGCGGCCGAGCAGCTTCAGGCCATGCTTGGCGCCGGCGAGGCCCGGCTCCTTGAAGGTGGCGTCATGGAGCGGCACCAGCCGGTCCTGCACCTTCAACGCCTTGGCGTAATCGCCCTTGAGCGCGGCCTCCATCAGGTCGGCGCAGAGGCGCGGCGCGACATTGGCGACCACCGAGATGCAGCCATGGCCGCCAGCCGCCATATAGGCCAGCGCCGTCATGTCCTCGCCCGAGAGCTGGATGAAATCCGGCCCCATCGCGTGGCGCTGCTGCGAGACGCGCGCGAGGTTGGCGGTGGCGTCCTTCACTCCGGCGATGTTCTTGAGCTCGTAGAGCCGGGCCATCGTCTCGACCAACATGTCGACCACCGAGCGCGGCGGGATGTTGTAGATGATGATCGGAATGCCGACCGCGTCGTTCACCRCCTTGAARTGCTGGTACATGCCCTCCTGGGTSGGCTTGTTGTAATAGGGCGTGACGACGAGGAGAGCGTTGGCGCCCGCCTTCTCGGCGTGGACGGCGAGGTCGATGGCTTCCGTCGTGTTGTTGGAGCCGGCACCGGCGATGACCGGAACGCGGCCCTTGTTCTGGGCGACGACGATCTCGACGACGCGCTTGTGCTCGTCATGGGAGAGCGTCGGGCTCTCGCCGGTGGTGCCGACCGGGACGAGGCCGGTCGAGCCGCTCTCGATCTGCCAATCGACCAGCGCCCGCAGTGCAGCCTCGTCGACCTTGCCGTCTTTGAACGGCGTGACCAGAGCGGGCATCGAGCCGGTAAAGGCGGGGTGCTTGGTCATGAGGACGATCCTGAAAGGCAGAAACACGGGGTTACGGGCCGTCACACATAAACCCTCACCTCGCCAAGGCAAAGCCAACAACCCATGAAATTGCGTGGCTTCATAGTTAAGCTTTCATCAACCCGCTTCCCCGACCATCATCCGATGCCAGCACGAGGATGGAGACACGCCATGGCCTCGCCTGCCCTCCGGCGACGATTGCCGGGCGTCCTGCTGCCTCTGATGCTCTGCGCCTCCACGACCCGGGCGGGCGACGACGGCATGCTCGCCAGCCAGCAGACGCTGGCCATGATCCGCGACGTCGAGACCACCAGCTCGCTGCCGCCCTATCCCCCTGCCGCGCTCCCGGGAGACGAAACGGTCAATCTCGAGATGGTGCGCTCGGCGGTCGCGGCCTATCGCAAGGGCGCGCTGGCGGACGGCGACGCCCTCGCCGCGAGGATCGACGAGCCGGGCACCCGCGCTTTGCTGGAATGGGTCGCGATCCATGCCAATGCCGGGGTCGTGCCCTTCACGCGGATCGACGCCTTCCTGCGCGATCACCCGAACTATCCGGCCACCACCCGGTTTCGACGCCGGGCCGAAGAGGCCCTGATCGCAGAAAAGAAGAGCCCCGCCGTCATCCGCGCCTTCTTCCACGGCCGGCAGCCGGTCTCGCCCTCCGGGCGCATCGCGCTGGCGCTGGCGCTCAAGGACGAAGGCAAGAGCGACGATGCGCTCGCCCTCATCCGGCAAAGCTGGCGCAAGGACCCGTTCGGGCAGGCGCTGGAGAAGATCGTCCTGGCGCAGTTCGGCGATGCCTTGACCAGGGAAGACCATCGCCTGCGCACCGAGCGCTACCTGTTCCGCCAGGATGGGCCGGCGGCCCTGCGCAGCGCAGCGCGCGTCTCGGCCGACTATGTCCCGCTGGCCCGTGCCCGCCTCGCCAGCGCCGGGGCCCGGCGTCCGATCTCCGAGAAGCTGATCTCGGCCGTGCCGGCCTCGTTGCGCGGCGACATCTCCTTCGCCTTCCTGCAGGCGCAGCAGGCGCGGCGCAGCGACAAGCTCGACGATGCCGCCAAGGCCCTGACGGCCATTCCGCGCGACCCAGCGCTGCTGGGCGACGGCGATGGCTGGTGGGAGGAGCGGCGCATCCTGTCGCGCAAGCTGCTCGATGCCGGCAATGCGCAGAAAGCCTATGAGGTCGCGGCCGGGCATGGCGCCGAGGACGCGCCCGAACGCATCGAAGCCGAATGGCAGGCGGGCTTCATCGCATTGCGCTTCCTGAAGAACGCCGAGGCGGCGCTGAAGCATTTCGACGCTGCCGCCACCGTGGCGGAGACGCCGATTTCGGTGGCGCGCGCCGCCTATTGGCGCGGTCGCGCCTATGAGGCGCTCGACAAGCCGGAAGAAGCGAAAGCGGCCTTCGGGAAGGCGGCCGAACAGCCCGTCGCCTATTACGGGCAGCTCGCGCGGGCCAGGCTCGGCCTCGCCGACCTGCCGCTGCGGCTCACGGCCGCCGCTGGCCTCGATACGCTGCCGGGCCATCGCGGTGTGCGCCTGCTCTACAAGATCGGTGAGCGCGACCTCGCCAACCTGATGCTCGCCGATCTGGCGCAGCGCCTGCACACGGCCGCCGCGCTGGAGACGATCGCGGCCATCGCCCGCAGGGAGGCCGATGCGCGCACCCTCGTCGCCATCGGCAAATCCGCGCTGCAGCGAGGCTTCCCGCTCGACCAGGCGGCCTATCCGACCCATGGCGTGCCGGATTTCGACGTGCTGGGCGATCCGATGGAGCGCGCCATCGTCCACGCCATCGCGCGGCAGGAAAGCGCCTTCGACCCGACCGCCATGTCGCAGGCCGGCGCGCGGGGGCTGATGCAGATGATGCCGGCGACCGCCCGCGAGACGGCGCGCCGGGCCGGCCTGCCCTTCGACTRGGAGAAGCTGGGGCAGGATCCGCTCTATGCGGCGCGGATGGGCGCGGCCCATCTCAACGACCTGCTCAGGGAATGGCGCGGCTCCTACATCCTGACCTTCGCCGCCTATAATGCCGGCTCGCCCAATGTGAAGAAGTGGATCGCCGCCTATGGCGACCCGCGCGATCCGGAAGTCGATGCCGTCGACTGGGTCGAGCGCATTCCTTTCTCCGAGACGCGCAACTACGTCCAGCGCGTGATGGAGAATCTGCAGGTCTACCGGCAGCGGCTGAACCAGCGCACCGCCTATCTGATCGACTACGACTTGAAGCGGGGCGGCCGACGCGATTAGCTCGGGGGATGGACACCGGCTTCGCTTCCCGCTTCTTCACAGCTTCCGACGGGCTCAAGCTGCATGCCCGCGATTACGGCCCCCTCGCCTCGCCGGCGCTGCCGGTGATCTGCCTGCCCGGCTTCGCCCGGACCGCCGCCGATTTCCACGAGGTCGCGCTCGCATTGTCGCAGGACGAGACGAAGCCGCGCCGCGTGCTCGCGCTGGATTATCGCGGGCGCGGCCTCTCGGCCTATGACGCCAACTGGAAGAACTACGACATCCGCGTCGAACTCGACGATTTGATGCAGGTGCTGGTGGTAGCCGGCATCGAGCGGGCGGCGTTCATCGGCACCTCGCGCGGCGGCCTGCTCACCATGGCCCTGGCGGCGGCGCGGCCTGCCGTCATCACGGGCGTGGTGTTCAACGATGTCGGCCCGGTCATCGATGCGCGTGGCCTGCTGCGCATTCGCGGCTATGTCGGCAAACTGCCCAAGCCGCGCAGCTTTTCGGAAGGCGCGGAGATCCTGAAGCGGCTCTCCGACCAGCAATTTCCGCTGCTGGGCGATGCCGAGTGGGACTTGATGGCGCGGCGGACCTGGACCGATCGCGACGGGCCGCTCAGGCCGGACTACGACACCAACCTGATGAAGGTGCTGGAAGAGCTCGACCTCGAAGCGCCGCTGCCGGTGCTCTGGCCCTATTTCGAGGCCTTGCAGGGCGTGCCGATTCTGGCGATCCGCGGCGCGAATTCCGACCTGCTCGCCGAGAAAACCTTGCAGGAGATGGCCGAACGCCACCCGGATTGCGAAACCCATGTCGCGCCCGGACAAGGCCATGCGCCGCTGCTCGGCAGCAAGGACATGATCCGCCGCATCGGCAAGCTCATCGCCAAGGCGGAGCGGCGGGCGGGCTAGATCGCGGCGCGTCCGGTCCGATGCGTCAGGATTTCGCCTTCGCGCGCTCGGCCTTCAGCGTCCGCGAATGCTGCGTGTCGCCGCCATGGGCGAGGATTCCGGCGTCCTCGCGCCAGTTCTCGGAAAGGCCACGGCCGGGCGCCCCGGCGAAGGCGGAGGCATAGCGCATCTCCTCGTCGCCGAGAGCGGCGATCTGGTCGAAATGCCAGATGCCGAGCCGGTTGAGATCGGCTGCGATCGCCGGTCCGATGCCCTTGATCAGCGTCAGATCGTCGGGCTTGCCATCCCGCGCCGCGGCGAGCAGATGTTCCGGCCGCCGCCCTTCGAAGCCRTCGCCTTCGAGCGCCGCGACATTGCCCTGCCCGGCCGAGCCGTCATCACGCGAGGTCTCGACGAGCCCGGCGCGGGCGCGGTCGGCGAATTCCGTGGTCTCGCCGGTGGCCAGGCGCTTCGCCTGACCGACCCAGTCCTCGCGCTCGATGCGTCCGGGAAAAGCGAGATAGCCCCCGATCCATTCGACGTTCTCCGGAGTCCAGGCGGCGATCTGCTCGAAATGCCAGATGCCGAGCCCGTGCAGGCGCCCCTCGTTCTGCCGGCCGATCCCCTTGATGAGCTTGAGGTCGTCAGCCTTGCCGCCGCGCGCCTCGGCCAATGCGGCAGGCCTCTGGCCGGGCAGCGCCTCCTCGTTCTCGACGGGCGGAAGCGTCCGGCCGGCCTCTGCCGGTGCCTGAACCGCGGCAATGGCGGGCTCGCTGGCCGCAACCGGCACGGCCGTCGATACGGCCGCAGCCGAGGCGGTGGCCGTTTCCTTCACATGATCGTCGAGCGGGTGCAGCAGCGTGCCGGCCACGCAGYCGAGCCAATAGACCGCGACGAAGAGCAAGGCCGTTTCGAGCCACATCGCCGCCACGCCGTTGACGAGCTGCAACCAGGCCAGGACCGCGCCGCAAAGCCAGAGCAAGGCAACGAGGCTCCAGCCACGACTCCAGAAGCGGCGCGCTGACCCGCTCTGGCTGATCCAGCCCATGACGAAGCCCAGCACGAGAGCGGCCAGGAGAAACCAGACGAACTGGCTGGCGAGATAGAGCATGGTCCCCTCCCTACTTCGCCACCGTGAACTGAACCCGGCGGTTCATCTCGCGCGCCTGGGGGGCGCCATAGGGCAGCAATGGCCGCGTGCTGCCATAGCCCTTCACCACGAGCTGGGCGGGATCGATGCCGCGCCGCGCCAGTTCGTCCCGCACGCGCTCGGCCCGCCGCATCGACAGGTCGAGATTGTCGAAGCCGCGCCATTCGCCGTCGCGATTGGCGTGGCCCTCGATGGTGACGCGCGCGCCCGGGCATTTCTTCAGAATGGACGCAGCCTCGCCGATGACGCGCTCGGTCACGGGGTCGAGATCCTGGCGGCCTGGGCGAAGCCGTCCGGTGCCCCAGGCAGAATCACGGTCGTGTCCTCAAGCTTGTCGGCGAGCGGCGTTTCCGCGACGAGGGCGTGCAACGCCGCGCGCGTCGCCTCATCCGGCAGATAGCCGGAAAAGACCGCGCCACCGCGATCGGCCGAGAGCGACAGGCCATAAGGCCGGACCGTCACCGTTGCCATGGCGGACGGCAGCACGAGCCCCGCGGGGCGGGCACCGGCCAGCAAGGCCTGCAAGCCCTGCCAGCCTGCCGCATCGGCGGCTTCGCCCGCGATCGAGAGGGCATTGTCGCGGATCTGGACCGATCCGGCCTTGAGCTTCGACAGCGCTTCCAGCGCGTAGCCGGCCGAAGCGGCGAAATCGCCGGCAGAGGAGCCGCCCGCCGCAAGCTCCATGCGGTCCTCCACGATCGCACCGCCGAAGAGCCGCCCGGCCTGTGCGAGAAGGCTCGCTTTGGCCCCCGTATCGGGCACGGTCCCGGACAGCGTCAGCCGCTCTCCGGAAAGCCGGGCCGTCCAGGGGGCGACCGGAACCGGTTTCGCCGGCGGTGTCGGCGCTTGCGGTGCGGCAGCCGAAGCCGCGGGCGGCGCTCCGGATGGGGATGATTGCCTCCGAGTGCCGGGATCGGGCGCGGGCGCCGGAATCACATCATGCAGGACCGGGCCCGGAATCTCCGGCAAGGGCGGCATGACCGGCTCAGGAGGCGCCGGGGGGCATTCGATCGTCGCCTGCGCGACCGAGTCGGGACCATCGAGCTGGGCGATCTGCAGCAGGAGCGCCTGACAGGCGGCATAGTCACTCGGACCGAGGCCCGAAAGCTTATAGGCATCGCCATCGATCTCCGCCTTGCCGGTTCTGAGCCGGGCCAGCTCCGAAGCGGCCCGCCTTACCTTGGCGAGGAAAGCGGACGGCGCGCCGACGCCCGGCAACATCCCGTCACGGATCGCGACAGGCGACGGAAAGGCCGTCTGGAAGGCCGCGAGAATCTGCCGTCGCGTCGCCTCGTCGGGAACGAAGCCTTGGATCTCGACCGTGTCGAGCGTCGTGTGGGCCGCACTCCAGCGATAGGGCGAGATCGTCGGCGGCTCGAGCCCGCAGGACACGGCGCTGAACCCGGCAACCGGGGGCTTCGTGCCGATCGCCTCCAAGGCCAGGAAAGCCTCGGGGCTTGCGGCCTTGCCCTCAATGCAGAAGCGACCGTCATCCAGCGCGATCCGCCCGGTCGCCAGCCGAGGCAAGGCGGCGATCATCGCGGCGCTCATGGCCGCGAATCTCTGGGGAGCACCGAAAGCGACCGTCTGGCGATCGTCGATCCTGAGACCCGGCAAGGCCGCGCCGGCCGCGGCGACATTGGCATCCGCGACCGAGAGGTCGGGGACGAAGCCGCCGATGGTCACGACATTGGGCAAGCGGCTGACGAACCAGGAATAGGGCTTCTGGGCAACGACCTGGGACAGGCCGCCGAGAGCCCGGCGCACGCCGAATTCCCCGCGCAGCTGGGCCATGGCCTTCGCCGCCCCGTCTGACGACATGACTTCGCCACCGATCGTGACGTCGCGCCCCTCGACCTGCGCGGTCACCGGCCTCGCCCCCGGAGTGGCTCCCGCGCTTGCCTCCACGGCCCGCTCGGCCCGGTTGGCGACATCCCGCTGGATCGCATCGTCGAGAAGCAGATTGCCCGCGCCCCAGAGCAGCGCCAGCGGAATCACGCCCCAGAGCCAGCGCGTCGGTTGAGACATCGTTCGCCCCTCATTCCCCGCCGCCCCCGCAGCGAAGCCAGCCAGATCGCAGCCCGCATCCGCGCGGACGCAACGTCGCGATCCGTTCCTTTATCCCAACACAGGATCGTTCCGACAAGGGGATGCCACGTTTCGGGCCAAGGCTCCAGCCCATCGCCTCGATGGCATTGCAATCAAGGGGTTGGAGCCAATTCCAAAGTTATCGAATCAAGCTGGCGCAGCGCCGTCGTCACCCGCCAGGACCATGCGTCGGGCCGCTCGGCTCAATCAGTCCGGATCGGCCGGAGCCGCCAGCGACGACTATCGGCGGACAGATAGACAACAAAAAAGCCCCGGGTTTCCCCGGGGCTTCCGACTAGGATCGCGAGAGGCGATCAGAAGTCGCGCTGGATGCGCAGGCGGCCAGCAACCGAGTCTTCCGACTTGATGCCGAGGAGCGCGCTGCGAGCGTTGCCATTGTTCACGAGGCCGACCGGCGAACGAACATCGAGGTGCGAGTAGAGTACTTCGACGCCGATATCCAGGCCGGAGACCGGCGACCAGATCAGGTTGGCAGCGAGCAGGAACTCCTTCGGGTCAGCCGAGCGAGCGGTGACGCCGTTGAAAGCAACCGCAGCGGCGTCGAGGTACTTGAGCTTCAGCTCAGAGTACGAACCGGTGATCTCGGTGCGCAGGGTGGGGGTCCAGAAGTGGCGGAACGCCGCAACAACCGACCAGCCCTTCGAGTTCTCGACATTGCCGGTGATCGGGTTGATCGCGGCATCAGCCAGCGTCAGACCACCGATGCGGCCGAGGCCGAGGCTGCCAGCGGACCAGCCGAGGTAGCCGAGAGCGCCGTCAGCATAAGCAGCCTGCAGCCAGAAGGCGTCGCCAGCGGCGAGCATCGGCAGGTTGATCTTCACGCCGCCCTGGACGGCCCAGATCATCTCGTCGCCGTTGACAGCGTTGAGAGCCGCAGCCGTGGCGTACTTACGCTGGCCGACAGCGCCGGACAGCTGAGCCGAACCCCAGCCCTGATCGACGCGCAGCGACGCGATCAGATCCGGATAGTCCTGGCCCTGGACGACGGCCGCAGCAGCGGCGCCGCCAACCAGCGCGTTGAAGGCAACGCCCGGCAGCTCGCGGCCGGTCGTGCCCGAGGTGCGGTCTTCCGCCGAGATCGTGGCCGAGAAGCCCGAACCGAAGGTGGCGGTGTAGGCCAACAGGTTGACGCGCGAGTCAGCCGTACGAACCGAAGCGAAGTTCAGGTCCGAAGCGTAGAAGTCGAAGAACGACTGAGCGCGACCAGCGGTGATCGGGCCGAACTGGACGAAGGCCAGGTCGAGCAGCGAGCCGGTGGAGGTCGACGAAGCGCCGCGGACGAAGCCCGGGACGGTCGCACCGACGTTGAACGGGGTGACGCCGCCGGCGCCGTAGATGCCGGTGTTGTTCGTCAGCTCGTAGCGGATGAAGGTGCGCAGCGTGCCGTAGGCGGTCGCGGTGCGGACGTCGATGTTCAGACGGCCACGGGCGCGGGTGCCGTAGGCATCCTGATAGTCGCTGTAGCGGGTGCCGATAGCGTACTCGGCGCGAACGCGGCCCGAGATGCGCAGGCAGGAGTCGGTGCCCGGGATATAGAAGAAGCCGGCACCGTAGGCGGTGCAGACGCGAACGTATTCGACCGGAGCGGCCTTCCGCGAGGGAAGGTCAGCGGCCTGAGCCCCGGCGACCGCGGCGATGCCGGCGGCGGAACCGAGGAGGAGGCTCTTGACGAGCTTCATTTGGTAACCTCCAAAAGAGTTTCGAGACCCTCGGGCTTCGGCTTGCCCCCCGCCCCAGACTTGTCGTCTGATCGCAGAACCTGCCT
The DNA here is from genome assembly GCF_052113865.1 of Allobosea sp. TAB14. Taxonomy (NCBI): domain Bacteria; kingdom Pseudomonadati; phylum Pseudomonadota; class Alphaproteobacteria; order Hyphomicrobiales; family Alloboseaceae; genus Allobosea; species Allobosea sp. TAB14. The sequence continues at coordinate 13,564 of NZ_JBFRDQ010000051.1, forward strand.
CTTCCCGGTCTTTCGCCCACGTCCCTGACCCAATTCAGAGGCGAAGACGAAAAACAGCGACCGGGAACGTCCCGACGCATTTCCACCATACGAAAGCGGACTTGCCGATCAACCATGATCGGACCCCAGAGGTCGCCTGGGGGGTGCTTTGGAAACTGGTGTTGCAGGCGAGCCACGCTTTGACCGCCGAAATTCACAAAGCGTTAACCAGACCAGCCCGCGAGGCCGGTGTTTTGGCGCTGCAACATGGCTTTGACGGCGAATCTCGGGGGCGAATCCCCGTATGGCGGCCGAATCCCGCGAGTCAGTATTCCCACTCGGCGCCGACGCCGACCGCAGCGCTGCCATCCGCGCCCGTCTCGGCCTGCAGCTTCAGGCGCTTGGTGACGTCGATGCCGACCGAGACGCCGCTGTCCTCCGGCTTGGCGCCGACCTTCACCCCGACCGAGACATTATCGCTGATGTAGCGCGAGGCGCCCACGGTCGGGCCGCCCTCGCCCATCTGGATGTCGAGATTGTCGACGCCCAGCGATTTGCGCAGCCGCTCGAAGGTGTCGTCGCCGCCGCCACCGGCGAACTGCGCCGCCGCCTGCGCGAGCTGAACCGCCTGGAAGGGCGAGAGCGAGCCCGAAGCCCGCGCGAAGAGCAGCCGCGACAGCACCTCGTCCTGCGGCAGTTGCGGCTCGGAGGTGAAGGCGAAGGCCGGCTGATCGGCCGGGCCGCTGACGATGATCTTGGCGGTCACGTCSGMGGCGCGGGTCTCGGCGACGAAATCGAGMTCSGGAATCASGCCRCCSGYGAAGGTCAGSCGSCCGCGRCTGAAGTCGAGACGCTGGGTCAGCACGTTGAGCCGGCCGCGGCGCAGATCGAAGCCGCCGTCGAGCGCGGGAGCCGYCAGCGTGCCGCCGACGCGAATCTCGCCGCCGAGTTCGGCGTCGATGCCGCGCCCCCGGATGAAGACGCGGCTCGGGGCCGAGACGGTGAAGGCCAGCGCCGCATCGAAGGCCGGCGCGGCCCGGCCACGGCTGCCACGCGCCTTCTGCGCCTTGCGCGCGGCGGCAAGACGAGCGGCAGCGGTGCCCTTGGCATTGACGTGCTTGATGCCGTCGACCGGCCTGAGCGAAGCCGGTAGGCGATCGGGCACCGCGACATCCAGCGAGACGACGTCGATCCGTCCGCCGATGCGCGGACGCTGCGTCAGCGGGCCGGAGATCTCGAGATTGAGCCCGGCGACAGCGGTGACGAGACCGCTAGAGACGAGCTGGGCGCGATTGCCCTGGATGCGGATCGAGCCCGGGAAGCCGGCGGCGGGATCGACCTTGACCTGCCCGCTCGCCGAAATCGTGCCGCCATTGGGCGTGCTCGCCGAGGCGCTGTCGATCGTCAGGTTGTCGCCGTTGGCCGCGACGCGCGCCCGCATATCGGTGAGGCGCACGCCCTGCAGCGCATCGGTGAAGCTGCCATTGGAGAGCGTGGCGCTGCCGCTGAGGCGCGGCGCCGTGGGCGTGCCCTCGGCGCGCATGTCGATGGCGACCGCGCCGGTCAGGCGCTGGCCGTTGACCGCGAGCATGGGGTTGGCGAGTGCGGCGTCGAGACGCCCCTGCGCAGCCAGAGACAGGGCACCGGCCGCATTGAGCGGGGCGGTGCCACGCAGAGTCAGGCTTGCGCCGCGGCCGGCATTGAGGGTCGCCTCGACGCTGGTGGCGTTGCCCTTGAAGGCGCCCTGCCCCGCGATCTCGACCGGCGGCAAGCCGGCCTGCTGCGTCTCCGGCGTCACCAAACGGGCGATCCGCAGGTTCCAGGGGCCGGACAGCGCATCCGGCCTGCCCTGAACCTGTGCCTGCGCGTTGAGCGTGCCCGAGAGGTTGAGGCTCGGCGCCACGATGCGCGCAGCCGAGAGAGGCACGTCGCGCGCGACGAAACGCAGGTCGAGCGTCTCGCCCGCCTTGCCGTCGAGCGTGACGCGGCCGCCATCGATCGCGAGCGCGAGCCCGGCGATCTCGACGCCCGAGGCCGGAAAGCTGAAGGTTGCGGGATTGGCGAGCGTGATGGCGCGGCCGTCGCGGCGGGCGTCAAAGGAGGCGACCTCAAGCTTCAGCGGCTCGCCCGGCACCAATCGGCCGGCACCCTTCAGGGCGAAGCCGCGCGCATTGGCACTGAGCGTGAAGGCGCTGGCCTCGGGCGCGCCCTTCGAATCGAAGCGGATCGCGCTGATCGTCTCGCCGGCCGCGACGGCGCGGTCGATGGCGATCGCGGCGTCGAGCATCGGACGGCCGTAGATATCCTTCGCACCGATGGTTGCGTCGAGCTTGTCGATCGAGACGGAAGGCCCGGCGAGCTTGGTGCCGCGCGCGGTCAGGTCGATGTTCTGGCGGCCTTCCGGGGTCGCAAGCGTGATGTCGGCGTCGAGCTGKCCGCCGAGCYTGGTSAGSGCCAGMGCCGAGAGATCGTCGAGATTGCGSGCGGYGAGCGTCAGGCGGCCGGCGGCCCGGCTGGCCGGATCGAGCGTCACGGCACCGTTGAGGCGCACCGAGCCGATGGCGAGGTCGAGCTGGGAGAGGTTCCAGCCATCGTCCGGCTGGCGGTTCAGCGCGATCGTGCCGGTTGCCGGCTTGGCGTCGATCTCACCGGCGAGGGTAATGCGGGAATCGAGCGCGCCCTGCAAATCCTTGACCACGGCGTCGATGGCGAGCCGCGGGATCGGTCTTGCCAGCGCAGTCGCATTGGCAACGGCGATGCGGGCGGTGGCATCGAGCTTCCTGAGCGGGCCCGTGATCTCCGCATTGACGTCACCGCGACCTGAGAGGCGCTGATCGGCGCGCTTGAGATCCGGCAGGGCGAGCGCAAGCTTGAGATCCGAGGCGTTCTGGCCGAGCGCGCCGTCGGCGGTGAAGGTGGCGTGCTGGCCCGCCACCTTGAGCCCGGAGACGGTGTAGTCGCCGGCAAGCGCGTTGACCTTGCCGGCGAGCGTGAGGCTGCCGGCAAGCAGCCGGTCGAGCACGGCGTCGCCGGTGGCGAGGCGCTCCGCCTTGCCGCTTAGCGTTGCGGCATAGCTGCTGAGCTTGGGCGTGGCGTCGAGCTCGGCGGCGATCTCGGCCCTGCCTCCGAGCGGGCGCCGGGCGAGGCCGCTCAGCCGGGCGAGATCGGGCAGTACCGCCTTGAGCTGGCCGAGAACGCGGGCCTGACCGAGCTTGCCCTTGTAATCCAGCTCGACGCCGGAGAGCGCCAGGCGCAGCGTCTCGAAATCGGCGGTGGCGTCGTCATTGCCGGTGCCGCGCAAGGTGAAGGTCACCTTGTCGCCGACGGCCTTGGCCAAAGCCTGATCCGTCAGGGCGATGCCGCTCGCCTCGCCGTCGCTGGTCAGCGCGATGCGGCTGCCGGGCTCGCCGATCGTGCCGCTCGGCTTGGCGTTGAAGGTCAGCCCCACCTTGCCGAAGCGGCCCGCCGGCAGCTTCGCGTCCTCGGCGTCCAGCCTGGCGGCAACGATCGGGCCGGCGACGGGGCCGCGGATCGTCGCGTCGAAGGCGAGCTTGCCGATCTCGGCGCCGGAGGCCACGGTGCGGCCCTCCGCATTGGGGCGTGCGGCGGCAGTGACGCGCAGGTCGAGCGTCCTGTCGGCGTTGTAGCGGCCGAGCACATCGAGCCGCGCCAGTGCGGAGACGAGCGCGAGGTTGCGGATGTCGGCGCCGCCGCCATCGGCGAAGCCGACCGCGCCGTCGAGCCGGGTCGAGCCCGCGAAGACCGGCGCCACCGGCGCCGGCATCAGCCCCTCGATGCGGGCATCGAGCGCGAGCGCAAGCTGCCGCTCCGCACCGGCGCGGTTGAGCGTCGCCGAGCCGTCCGCGCCAATGGTCGGGCCGGCCGTGAAGGTCAGGTTCGAGCGGAAGGAATCGAGCGGTCCGTCGCCGTTCAGGTCGAGCTTGACCGGYGGCTCCCCCGGCAGCCCGGCCGCCTTCGAGATCAGGCCGCCGGCCGGCTCGTCGAGCTTGGCGGCGAGCCTCAGCCGCGTGCTTTCCGGCACGAAGGACAGGTCGACATTGAAGTTCCCGCCCATATCGAGCCGCCGCGCCTCGAATTTGAGGTCGAGGCCCTCATTGGGGGGACCGAGCTCGAGATCAGATCGGCGACGACGCCGCGATCGGTCTGGGCGTTCTGGGCAAAGCCGCCGAAATGAGCCGAGGCGAGAAAGCCGACCGTCAGCAGCAAGGCGAAGAGCGCCAGAGACACTCCACGCTTCTTCGCAACACGGAATGTCTCCGGGTTTCTGCTGGCTCGCATTTTCTTCACGCGAAACGGTGCCCACTTCGCTTGAAAATGTTTCAACCGCGGAAAGCTCAGGAGGCGGCGCATCAGAAGGCCTGCCCGATGCTGACATAGAGCGCGACGGGCTTGTCGCCCTTGCGCGGATTGAGGGGCGCCGCGACATCGACGCGGATCGGCCCGATCGAGGTATAGTAGCGAAAGCCGAGGCCGGCGGCCATCTGCAGCTTCTGCTTGCCGTCGGGCAGGCTCGATTCGAACGCGGTGCCGGCATCGAAGAACGGCACGATTCCGATGGTCTCGGTGATCTTGATGCGGGCTTCCGCCGACAATTCGAGAAGGCTGCGCCCACCGGTGAGCTGTCCGAACGGCCCGAGCGGCGAAAGCGAGCGATAAGCATAGCCGCGCACCGAACCGCCGCCGCCGGCATAGAAGCGCCGCGTCGCCGGGATCTCGTCGAGGCTCGCGCCCGAAATCGAGCCGAAGCCGACGCGACCGGCCAGGACATAGCGCGCATCCTCGTCGAGCGCGTAATAGCCGGAGACAGCGGCCTTGGCCTGGTAGATGCCGACCGTCGAGCCGAGGAAGGTCGGATAGGGCGTGAAGGACGCCGTGGCGCGGATGCCGCGCGTCGGGTCGAGCAGGCTGTCGGTCGAATCGTAGTTCACCGAAAGCGGCAGGCCGACCAGCGTGTAGTCGACCTGGCCCAGCACGTCGCTGGTCTGGCCGCGTTCCACTTCCAGCCCGGCCTGCACCGAGAAGGTGTCGCTGAAGCGATAGCGGATCGCCGTGGTGGCGTTGGCGTAGCGGGCGGTGTAGCCGCCATACCGGTTGGTGCCGACGCGCTCGCGGGTAGCGACGCCGTCGAGCAGCCAGTCATAGCGGCTGCCGTCCAGAGCCGGCTTCATGAAGCTGAAGGCGAAGCGGCCGCCGAGGTCCGAGCGCTCGAAATCGCCGAATCTCTGGATCTTGGTGCCGTCGATGCGCGGGGCGAAGAAGACGCTGGATTCCAGCCGCAGACGCTCGGCCCCGCCGAACAGGTTGCGATGCTCCCAATAGACCTTCACCGCCGGGCCATCGATCGTCGAATAACGGGCGGAGAAGCCGAGAAGCCGCTTGGGACGCTCCGTCACCTCGACGAAGATCGGCAGATTCCCCGCCCCGTCGAGCTTGTCCGCCTCCCGGATGCGCACCGAGGCGACGGCGGGGATCTTGGCGATCGATTTGCGCGTGTCGGCCAGCGCCTTGGGCGAATAGGGATCGCCCGGCTCGAGATAGATGAAGGAGCGCACGACCTCGGGCGGGATCTCGTCGGTCTGGCCCACGGTGATGTCGCCGAAGCCGGCGAGCGGGCCGGGATCGAGCACATAGGTCACGTCCATGATGCCGGCGGCATGATCGACCACCGGTCGCAGTTCCACCACCTTGGCGAGCGGATGCGACTGCGCGCGCATATGGTCGATGAGCCCGGCCTGCGCGGCACGCAGGGAGGCGGCCGTCGCCGGTTGGCCCGCCTTCAGCTTGGAGACCTTGAGGGGATCGGCGATCGCGGCCGAGCCGGCCCTGTCTCGTTCGACGATGTCGATGTTGCGGAAGCCGAAGACCTTGCCAGGACGAACCCTGACGGTGATCGGCACGGCGTCGCGGTTGCGGTGGGCTTCCAGCRCACGGATGAGCGGCGCGCCCGGCTCGGCCCCGACCGCCAGCGGCACGCCATCGACGACGAGGGCGACATCGGCGTTGAAGTAACCCTGCGACCAGAGTGCATCGACGAGCGGATTGAGATCGGCCGCCATGCGGCGCGACAAGCTCTCGCCATCGGGCGGCGCGTCCTGCCGCAGGCGATAGAGCAAGGAGGCGTCCTGCAGGGTGCGCGTCAGCGCCTTGGCGTCGTCGGCCTCGCCGAGGTCGAAGTCGAGCTTGTAGGGCAGCGTCGCGGCACTGGGAGCCGGCGGCTCGTCCTTCCTGGTGAAGAGGCCGAAGACATCCAGCGAGGAGAGATCGAAAGCTTTGGCAGGATCAGCCTGCAAGCCGACGAGCGCCGCAAACGCATAACCGCCGCCCAATGCCACCGTCTGGCTCGCCCTTCGCCAGAACCGCATCCGTCCTCCAAGCAACCCCCGGCCGCAACATCAAAAACTATTCGATGAGCATGGCCATCATAGAGACGGGATGGCCATGCGCAATGCTGAAGGACTCGACGGTTTCCTCTAACGAAGCGTAAACGCTACGCTCGCGAGCGGGCTGAGCTTGGTGACGACCTCGCCCTTGCCCGGCGAGAGCACGCCGCCGCAGAGGCTGCCGGTGGTGACGAGCTGGCCGGCGCGCAGGGGCCCGAGCCCCTCCTCCTTCCGGTTGGCCCAGGCCAGGAACGGCGTCATCGGATCGCCGTTTCCATGGACCGCCGGCTGGTCGTAGATCGTCACGCCATTGAGCGAGATGAAGCAGCCGAGCCCGGTCAGGTCGTCCAGCACCTTCATGTCGAGGTCCGGCCCGACGAAGTAACCGCCATGGCCCATCGCATCGGTGAGCCAGAGCGGCATGGCGACGTTGCCCGACCAGTTGGCGAGGCGGCTCTCGACGATCTCGATGCCGAGGAAGGCCTTGTCGCAGCAGGCCAGCAGCTCCGCCCGCGACCAGGGCTGGCCGGGACGCAAGGGCACGTCGCGCGAGAGGCGCAGGCCCAGCTCGATCTCGACGCGCAGCTCGGCGCCGATCGCGCCCTCATAGACCTCTCCGGGGGCGAGCCAGGGGCCCGGCATCAGCCCGCCGATCGGCGTGCCGTCCGGGGCGATGGCGACCTTCCAGCCGAGATCCTCGAAACCCGCGCCGCGGCTGACCGCACGCGCGATGGCGAGGCCCTCCGCCAGCGAGGCCGGCACGGGCAGGCTCGCGGTCTCGATCAGCGAGCGCTCGCGGCGGGCGGTCAGAAGCGCATCGCGGATGGTTTCGGCAGTGGTCGGCATGGGGATCCCCTTCCCTTTCGCGCACGCCCATCACGGCAGCGACGCGCAGTTCTGCTATCGCAGCCCGGCGAGAGGAACAAGCGCGCCCCGGCAACCCGCCCATGCAGGCGGAACCTCGCGCGCGCTGCGTCGTTGCCCTGCCATGACCCGTACACGCCGCGCCTTTCTCGCGGGCCTTGCGCCTGCGCTCGCAACGCTAGCCGTCGCTCCGGTCGCGCTGGCCAAACCGTCCCCGCAAGACCTCGTCAATCAGGTGGCCGTCGCCAACATGTTCTGCATCGAGTCGGCGACGCTGGCGCTGAAGCAGAGCAGCTCGTCGGCGATCAAGGACTACGCCCACCGCCTCGCCGACGACCATGCGACGATCGCGAGCAGCCTGAGACGGATCATCGCGCGCCGCTCCGACATCGCCTTGCCCGACCGCCCCGACACGCGCCATCTCGACCTGCTGCGCGACCTCGGCGCCTTGCAGGCCGGCRATTTCGACAAGGCCTATGTCGAGGCGCAGCGCGGCACCCATCACACGCTCTCGCTGCTGCTCGAGGCCTATGCCCGCGACGGCGAGGATCCCGAGCTCAAGGCTTTCGCGGCCGACGCCTTCCCCCGCTTCAAGGCGCTCGAGCAGAAGGCGCAGGAATTGCCGCTGTCGCCCTGAGCGATGGCATGGCCTCCGGCTACCCGACCTTCGGCGGCTTTGACAGCGGCGCTCGCGCCTGTCGGGATAGCGTCCGATCCACGAAAGCGGAGCCGCAGGCCCATGAAGATTCGCGCCGCCGTCCTGAACGAGAGCCCGGTTGCGGCGCCCTACGCCCAAAGCCGCCCGCTCAGGATCGAGGAGCTCGACCTCGCCCCGCCCGGACGCGACGAGGTACTGGTGAGGGTTCGTGCGGCGGGGCTCTGCCATTCCGACCTCTCCGTCATCGACGGCAACAGGCCCCGCCCCGTGCCGATGGTGCTCGGCCATGAGGCGGCGGGAGAGGTCGTCGAGGCCGGAGAAGGCGTCGATGACCTCAAACCCGGCGACCGGGTGGTGATGGTGTTCGTGCCCTCCTGCGGGCACTGCGCGCCCTGCGCGGAGGGGCGCCCCGCCCTCTGCGAGCCCGGCAACGCCGCCAATGGGCGCGGCGAGATGCTCGGCGGCGGGCGGCGGCTCTCGGCTCATGGCCAGCCGGTGCATCACCATATCGGCGTTTCCGCCTTTGCCGAGCACGCCGTGATCTCACGCCGCTCGCTGGTGAAAATCGAAGCGGATATTCCCCATGAGATCGCGGCGCTGTTCGGCTGCGCCGTGCTGACGGGCGTCGGCGCGGCGGTGAACACGGCGCGGATCAAGGCCGGCGAGACGGTGGCGGTTGTCGGGCTCGGCGGCGTGGGCCTCTCGGCCCTGCTCGGGGCGATCGCCTGCGGCGCCTCGCGGGTGGTCGCCGTCGACCTGGCGCAGGACAAGCTCGATCTGGCGCTGGCGCTCGGTGCGACCGATGCCTTCAAGGTCGATACGCCGGATGTGATCGAAGCCATCAGGCAGGCGACGAAGGGCGGCGTCGATCATGGGCTGGAGATGGCAGGCTCGGTGAAGGCGCTCGACCTCGCCTACCAGATCACCCGGCGCGGCGGCACGACCACGACCGCCGGCCTCGCCAACCCCGCCCATACGCTCGCGCTCTCGCCGGTGAGGCTGGTTGCGGAGGAGCGCACGCTGAAGGGCTCCTATGTCGGCTCCTGCGTGCCCTCGCGCGACATCCCGCGCTTCATCGAACTCTATCAGCGCGGGCGGCTGGCCGTGGACAAGCTCTGGACCAGCTCCGGGAGCCTCGACGAGATCAACGAGGGGTTCGACGCGCTGAACGAAGGCCGGACGATCCGGCATATCGTCAGGATGTGACGGGCCACTGCAGGGCCGTCATTCTCGGGCCGCGCCCTGCGCGGACCCGAGAATCTCATGACCAGAACGCGCTGGTTTCCGTCATGCTCGGGTCAAGCCCGAGCATGACGGACAGAGCGATCACCCGTGCTTGTGCACGATGGTCTTGGTCACCGCGAACTCTTCCAGCGCGATAAAACCCTTCTCGCGGCCATGGCCGCTCTTGCCGGTGCCGCCGAAGGGCAGTTCGATGCCGCCGCCGGCGCCATAGCCATTGATGAAGACCTGGCCGGCACGGACGCGCTTGGAGACGCGCTGCTGGCGCCCGCCATCCCTGGTCCAGACCGCGGCGACGAGGCCGTAATCGGTGCCGTTGGCGGCCTTGATCGCGTCCTCCTCGTCCTCGAAGGGGAAGGCGGCCAAGACCGGCCCGAAGACCTCCTCCTGCTCCAGCCGGTTACCGCGCGGCACCGGGCCGAACAGCGTCGGTGTGACATAGAAGCCGCCATTCGGCACACCCTGCGCGATCTGGCCCTGCGCGATCACCGGGACGCCGGCCTCGCGCGTCTGGTCGATGAAGCTCTGGACGCGGCCGCGCTGCTTCGCGTTGATCACCGGGCCGCAATCGAGGTCCATCTCCGGCGTGCCGGCCCGCAGCTTGGAGAACTCCTTGGCGACGGCGGAGATGACGTCGTCATAGATCGACTTCTGGACGAGCAGGCGGCTGCCGGCCGAGCAGGTCTGCCCGGTGTTCTGCACGATGGCCTTGCAGGCGAGCGGCACGAGCGCGTCGAGATCGGYATCCTCGAAGACGATCTGGGGCGACTTGCCGCCGAGCTCCAGCGTGCAGGGAATCAGATGCTCGGCGCAGGCGTGCTGCACCATCTTGCCGACCTCGGGCGAGCCGGTGAAGGACATGAAATTGATGCCGGGATGGGCGGAGAGCGCCGCGCCCGCCTCATGGCCGCGCCCGGCGACGATGTTGATCGCGCCATCGGGGAAGCCGACCTCGCTCGCCAGCTCGGCGAGACGAAAGGCGGTGGCGCAGGCGTCCTCGGCCGGCTTCAGCACCACCGCATTGCCCATGGCGAGCGASGCGGTGAGCGAGCGGCCGATCATCTGCGCCGGATAGTTCCAGGGCAGGATATGGCCGGTGACGCCATGCGGCTCGTGGATGACGCTGACGCTGTAGCCGTTGAGGAAGGGGATGACGTGGCCGTGCACCTTGTCGGCCGCGCCGCCATAGAATTCGAAATAGCGGATGGTGGCGTCGATATCGGCGCGGGCCTGGCTCATCGGCTTGCCGGTGTCGCGGGCTTCCAGCTTCGCCAGCTCGTCGAAGTGATCCTGCACCTTGAAGGCGAGCTTCGAAATCAGGCGTCCACGCTCGGCCGCCGTCAGCCTGCCCCAGGCGCCGTCGAAGGCGGCCCGCGCTGCCGTCACGGCCGCGTCGATATCGGCGGCGTTGCCGCAGGCGATGCGGGCGAATTCCTCGCCGGTGGCGGGGTCGAGCTTGGCGAGGGTTTCGCCTGTCTGGCCAGCGACATAGCGGCCATTGATGAAATGTTGATTCATGGTGGCTCCCGATCGCTCCGGGCGGTTCATGCGGTCCGGACGGATTCGCGGCGCAAGCTGGCGCCTTGGGCGTGAATTCACAAGATGCTCCTGCGTCGGGGGCCCTCGCAGCCGGCGCAGGGCCGGCGTCTTCCCCCAGGTGTCACGCGCCTGCCGCAATGCTAGCTTCGTTAGGCGCTGCGCACGGAGGAGTCGGGCATGTCACGGGATCGTCGTTTCAATCGTCGCGAAACGCTGAAGGGCGGCGCCGCCCTGGCCGCTGCCACCGCCATGCCTTCGGCGCTGAAGGCGCAGGCGCCGGCATCGAGCCCCGCACGCCTCAAGCTCAGGGTGCTGGAAACGACGGATCTGCACGTCAATGTCGTGCCTTACGACTATTTCCGCGACGGGCCGGACGACACGGTCGGCCTCGCCAAGACGGCGAACCTGATCAAGGCGGCGCAGGCCGATGTGAAGAACAGCCTGCTCTTCGACAATGGCGACTTCCTGCAAGGCTCCTCGCTCGGCGACTATGTCGCCTACAAGAAGGGGCTCAAGGCGGGCGAAACGCACCCGATCGTCGCGGCGATGAACGCCCTGCCCTATCTCTGCGGCACGCTCGGCAACCACGAGTTCAATTACGGGCTCGAATTCCTCGACCATGGCCTCGCCAAGGCCGAGTTCCCGATCGTCTGCGCCAATGTCGAGCGCGCCGGCGGCGGCTCGCTGGTCGATGCCTGGCGGCTGTTCGAGCAGAGCTTCGAGGACGAGGCCGGCCATCGCCATGTCCTGCAGATCGGCGTGATCGGCTTCGTGCCGCCGCAGATCATGCAGTGGGACAAGGGCAATCTCGACGGCAAGCTTGTCGCCTTCGACATCGTCGAGGCCGCCCAGAAGCACATGCCGGACCTACTCGACGCCGCGCCCGACCTCGTCATCGCGCTCTGCCATTCCGGCATCGCCGGCGGCGAGCGGCGCGGCATGGAGGAGAACGCGGCGCTGCATTTGTCCAAGATCGAGGGCATCGACGTCATCCTCACCGGCCACCAGCATCTCGTCTTCCCCGGCGGGAAGGCTTTCGACGGCATTCCCGGCGTCGACAACGTCAAGGGTGCGCTCAACGGCAAGCCCGCCTGCCAGCCCGGCTTCTGGGGCTCGCATCTCGGCATCATCGACCTCGATCTGGAGAAGAAGGGCGAGCGCTGGCGCATCGCCGATTTCAAGGTCGAGCCGAAGCCGATCTACGAGCGCACGCCTGAGCGCAAGATCGTGCCGAAGGCCAGCGCTGAGCCCGCCATTCTCGCCGCGGTGAAGGCCGACCACGAGGCGACGCTGATCTATATGCGCGAGCCGGTGGGCTCGACGGCCTCGCCGATCAACTCCTTCTTCGCGCTGGTCGCCGACGATCCCTCGATCCAGATCGTCTCCGAGGCGCAGATCGCCTATGCCAAGCCGCTGATGGCGCAGACGCAGTGGAAGGACCTGCCGATCCTCTCCGCCGCGGCGCCGTTCAAGGTCGGCGGGCGCTCGGGCCCCGGCTTCTTCACCGACATCCCCGCCGGGCCGCTGGCGCTGAAGAACGTGGCGGACATCTATCTCTATCCGAACACGGTGCAGATCGTGAAAGTCACGGGCGCCGAGGTCCGGGAGTGGCTGGAGCGCTCGGCCGGCATCTTCAACCGGATCGACCCGGCGAAGACGGAGGAACAGCCGCTGATCAATCAGGGCTTCCCCTCCTTCAACTTCGACGTCATCGACGGCGTGACCTACCGGGTCGATGTCACGCAGGCCTCGCGCTATGACGGCGACGGCAAGCTCGTGGCGCCCGAGGCGCACCGCATCGTCGATCTCGCCTTCAACGGCAAGCCGATCGACGAAAAGGCGCAGTTCCTCGTCGTCACCAACAATTACCGCGCCTCGGGCGGCGGCAATTTTCCGGGAACGAAGACCACGGTGGTGCTGGAGGCGCCGGACCTCAACCGCGACGTCATCGTCCGCTATCTCGTCGAGAAGAAGACGATCGAACCCAAGGCCGATGGAAACTGGGCGCTGGCGCCGCTGCCGCCGCATGTCAACGTGACCTTCGTCACCTCCCCCGCCGCGGCCGGGAAGCTGCCGGCGACGCTCAAGGCGCAGCCGGCCGGCGATGGCGGCGAAGGTTTCGCCAAGTATCGATTGCTGTCGTAATCGGCCGCGAAATTCCGAAGACCTCTAAGAAATCGGCCGTGCGGCACACCGTTCATTAAGATCTCTCTCCCGAAGATGCCCTTGCCTTGCGTCATCGCAAAACAGGCTTAGGGCGGACATGATGGCGGAAGCTCGCGAAAACGAGCGCGCGATGAAGTCGGAATTGGTCGCCGCGCTCTACGGGACGCCGGGCACGATCACGACGGGCGCCATCATGGTGGCAGCCGTCATGGCCGCCGCCGCCGTTCTGACCGGCGGCGACCGCGTGTTCGGGCTGATGACGGCCGCGATGCTCGCCATCGGCGCGTTCCGCCAGATCGCGCATCGCCGCTTCATGCGGGTCGACCTTCCCAAGGCCAGCGACGCCGAGATCGACCGCCTCGAAAGGCTCGCGATGTTCGGCRCCTGGTCGACGGCAGCGCTGGTCTCCAGCTTCGGCTCCTATGCGGTGCTGAAATACACCTACCAGCCCGTGGCCGTGCTCGCGATCGCCCAGACGATCGGCTATCTCGCCGGCGTCTCCGGCCGCAACAGCTCGCGCCCGCTCATCACCCGCGTCCAGATCCTGATCGCGGCGGTCCCCTTCCTGCTCGCGCTCGCCTCGACCGGCGATGCCGCCTATGTCGTGATCGGGCTCACCGTCGCGCTGACGACGGTGCTGACCTTCTCCAGCGCCCAGGTCATCCACCGGATGTTCGTCGCTCGGCTGCGCACGATGCGCGAGCTGGAGACCCTTGCCGTCAACGACACGATCACCAGCCTCTACAATCGCCGCGGCTTCATGCGGGAGATCCGAGCCATCGCCTCGGCCGGGCAGCCGGTGACGCTGATCTCGATCGATATCGACCGCTTCAAGGGCATCAACGACAGCTTCGGCCACGATGTCGGCGACGCGCTGCTGCAGTCCTTCGGCGACATGCTGAGCGCGGAGCTCCGGCGGGGCGACATCGCCGCGCGCACCGGCGGCGACGAATTCATGGTCGCGACCTCGCGCGACGCGCCCGAAGCCGCGACCTTCGCCCGTCGCCTGGTGATGCTGCTCGGCAGCCAGCGCGTCCTGGCCGGGCGGCACGTCACGGCGACCGCCAGCATCGGCATCGCGCCGGCCGGTTGCGCGTCCTCGATCGACGAGGCACTGAAATGTGTCGACATCGCGCTCTATCGCGCCAAGCTCGAAGGGCGGAATCGCTTCGCGGTCTACACCGAGGCGATCCAGGACGAGCATGAGGACGGCCGGGCGATCGAGGCGGAGCTGCGCGAAGGCATCCGGCGCGGCGAGTTCTCGCTCGAATTCCAGCCGATCTACAATCCCCGCTCGGGCACGGCGACGATGGCCGAGACGCTGCTGCGCTGGAACCATCCGCGCCGCGGCGTGGTCAGCCCCGAGATCTTCATCCCGCTGGCGGAGCGCACCGGCCTCATCACCGTGCTCGGCGCCTGGGTGCTCGACCAGGCGATCCGCACCGCGCTGACCTGGCCGCGCAGCGTCGGCGTCAGCGTCAACGTCTCGGCCCGGCAGTTCGACCGCGCGCATGATCTGGTCGGGCTCGTCGCGGCGCTGCTGCGCCTCCATGGGCTCGAGCCGCACCGGCTGACGATCGAGATCACGGAGAGCTCGCTGATCGCGGATGCCGAGCATGTCACCGCGCGGCTCGTCGCCCTGCGCGCGCTCGGCGTGCGAATCGCGCTCGACGATTTCGGCACCGGCTATTCCTCGCTCAGCTACCTCGCCCATCTGCCGATCGACACGATCAAGATCGACCAGGCCTTCACGCAGGAGCTCGGCTCGTCGCGCAAGGCCGAATATCTGATGAACGCCATCACCCAGCTCGCGCACGACCTCAAGCTGCGCCTGATCGTCGAAGGCGTGGAGACGCAGGAGCAGCTTGCGATCATCCAGAAGCATGCGACCCACGGGATCCAGGGCTTTGTTTTCGCGCGCCCGATGACAGCGGAGAAATTGCTGCCCATGATCGGCAACCGGGTGGCGACGGGGCGTACAAAGTCGGCACGACCCGGAGGCGGCCCCCGCAAGGGCGACCGCTTCAGCGAAGTCGCATAGTCGCGCCCCCCCGCACGCATCCGCGCGAGCCGGAGGCCTTCAATGCAGCGCCCGAACTATCCGAGCGGGAAGGACCTGCTGAGCGCCGACGCGGTCTCGCGCTTCGACCTCGACGACATCTTCGAGCGTGCCGAGCGGCATCTGCGGGAGGAAGAGCAGGAGAAGGCCGGCATCCTGCCGGAGCAGCCGCCGGTCTATCGCCGACGGCCCAAGGTCATCGCGACACTGTTCGACCAGCGCAGCACGCGCACGCGACTCGGCTTCCAGTCGGCGGCGGCCCGGCTCGGCCACCAGTCGATCGACGCCTACGACACCGACCGCAGCCGCCTGGGAACCAGCACCGGCGAATCGATCGAGGACCACATCCACACGGTCGAGCTCTACAGCGACCTCTTGGTCGTGCGCTCGCATCTGGAGGACATGCCCTACCGCGTCTCGCGGTTGAGCTACCTGCCGGTGATCAATGCCGGCAATGGCGCGGACGAGCATCCGAGCCAGGCGCTGATCGACCTCTTCGCCATCCGCCAGATGCGCGGCGAGATCGAGAAGCTCACGATCGCGCTCTCCAGCGACACGCGCGCCCGCTTCGCGATCTCCTTCGTCAAGATGCTGCGCCTGACGCCGCCGAAGCGCTTCACCTTGTGCTGCCTGCCGGATGTGCCGATCAACCCGGCGATGCGCGAGGCGATGACGGTTCTCGCCGGGCTCGGCACCGAGATCGGCATCGTGCACGACGTGCGCCAGACGCTCGGCCACGACATCCTCAGCATCCAGATGCAGGACATGAGCAAATTCGCCCATGCCTCGCTCGGCAACGAGGCCGTCGACAAGGAGAAGGAGACCGAGCCCTTCACCATCACGGCGCAGAAGATCCTGGAGGCGCGCTCCGACACGCTGATCCTCAACCCGCTGCCGCGCTTCTCGGAGCTCGACACCTCCTGCGACAGCCTGCCCAATGCCGGCTATTTCCGGCAGGTCCAGCTTTCGGTGCCGATGCGGATGGCGATCCTGGAGCGGATGCTGCTGGGCATCCCCTGGACCGGCCAGGCGGCGGCCGCGAGCGGATCGCCCGCGGCGCCCTGACCGGGCGCCTGCTAGAGCATTTCCGCGTTTCTGCGAATCACGAAAATGCTCTAGCTCTTTGTTTTATCGCATTTTCTTCACGCGAACCGGTTTCCACTTCGCTCGAAAATGCTCTACAGCATCGGACCGAACATTGTATTCGGTCCGATGCTGTAGCTCTTTGTTTTTACATCGGCTTTTCCCGAAAACCGCGTGGCACTTTTCGGGCCGATGCTCTGGCCATCAGCGCGCGATCTCGAAGACCACGCTGACCTGCGTCTGGTAGCTGTTCTCGCCACTCGCCAGCGGCACCGCCATATCGGCCGCGGCCTTGCGCATCGGGGCCGCATAGGCGATCGGCCGCGGCGGCGCGGCATTCTCCTCGATGGAGAGGATCGGACCAAGCTTCACGCCTGCCGCCTCGGCCAAGGTGCGGGCCTTGTCCATCGCATCCGCGACGGCACGCTTGCGCGCCTCGGTCAGAGTCGCCTTGAGGTCTTCCTTGACGAAGGTGATACCGCCGCCCTGGTTGACGCCGAGGCCGACGACCTTGTCGATGATGGCGCCGGCCTCCGCCAGCTTGCGGATGCGGACGGTGACCTCGTTGCTGACGGCATAGCCAACGATCTTCGGCTCCTGCGGCTTGTCGCGCGCGGGCTGCGCGTAGCGCGGCTGGATGTCGAGCCGCGAGGTCTGGATATCGCGCTCCGCAATGCCGGCGGCCTTGAGGGCGTCGAGCACCTCCTTCATCGCCGTGCTGTTGGCGTTGAGCGCCTCGCGAGCCGTAGCGGCCTCACGCAGCACGCTCAGCGTCACCACCGCCATGTCCGGCACGACGGAAGCCTCGCCCTCGCCGACGACGCTGATGCGCGGCGGCTGGCGGCCGCCTGCGGCGTCCTGGGCCATCGCAGGCGCGACAGGCAGCATGGCGGCGGCGAAGAGAGCAGCTCCGGCAAGCGCGGGGGCGAAGAGGCTGGACATCGAAACTCCTGCTGATCATCGGCCGGGATCGGCCATATCGCATCCAAATCGGTCGATCATGTCGAAATTATCACGATTCCGCGCGGCATCCTGGCCGTGCACGCGGGACATCGATCATGGACGAGATTTAACTTTCGCGGGAAAGGCGCAGCCCATAGATTAGAATTACTATAATCTATGGAGCTCCGTCATGGCCAATCCCTCCGTCCGGCCTGCTGCCACCTCCTTCTACGACATGGTGTCCCGCAGGCTGCACTGGGGCATGGCCGTGCTGATCCTGGCGGCCTTCGCCCTGGGGCTGACCGTCGATGTCTTTCCGAAGAGCTGGGAGCACGCGGTGGTCGAAACCCACAAGGTGATCGGCATCGCGATCCTGCTCCTGCTGCTCATCCGCTTCGGATGGCGGCTGAGCCATCGCGCACCGGCTCCGCTGGAAAGCTCGGCCGCGCTGGCCCTGGCGGCGCGAGCCGGCCACGTCTTTCTCTATGTCCTGATGCTGCTCGTGCCGGTGATCGGGCTGGTCTATGCGATCCGGCGCGGACAAGGCATCGACTTCGGCCTGTTCGCCCTGCCGCCCTTCCAGGCGCCGGAAGCGCGTGCCGTCACGCGCCCGATCCGGGAATGGCATGAATGGGCTGCCTATGCGCTGATCGGCCTCGCCTGCCTGCATGCGCTGGCGGCGCTCTGGCACCATCTGGTCCGCAAGGACGATACCTTGCGGCGGATGCTGCCGGATGCGTCCCAGCGGCCTCTCTGAGGCCGCGCTATTCCTCCACCAACCGCCGGGCGATCACCTGCGCCTGGATCTCGGCGGCGCCCTCGAAGATGTTGAGGATGCGGGCGTCGCAGAGCACGCGGCTCACCGGATATTCCAGCGCGAAGCCGTTGCCGCCATGGATCTGCAGCGCATTGTCGGCCGCAGCCCAGGCGACGCGGGCGCCGAGCAGCTTGGCCATGCCGGCCTCGAGGTCGCAGCGGCGCYCGGCATCCTTCTCGCGRGCGGCGAAATAGGTGAGCTGGCGGGCGATCAGGATCTCGGCCGCCATCATGGCGAGCTTGTCGGCGACGCGCGGGAAGGCGATCAGCTTCTTGCCGAACTGGATTCTGTCCTGCGCATAGCGCAGTCCCAGATCGAAGGCCGCTTGCGCGACGCCGATGGCCCGGGCCGCCGTCTGGATGCGGGCGGCCTCGAAGGTCTGCATGAGCTGCTTGAAGCCCTGCCCCTCGACGCCGCCGAGCAGGTTCTCCCCCTTCACCGCGAAGCCGTCGAAGGCGAGCTCGTATTCCTTCATGCCGCGATAGCCGAGCACCTCGATCTCGCCGCCGGTCAGGCCCTCGACCGGGAAGGGATCGGCGTCGCTGCCGCGCGGCTTCTCGGCGATCAGCATGGAAAGGCCGCGGTAGCCCGGCGCGTCGGGATCGGTCCTCACCAGCAGCGTCATGATGTCGGCACGGACCGGATGGGTGATCCAGGTCTTGTTGCCGTAGACCTTCCAGACGGCCTCGTCTCCCTCGCCATCCTTCACCGCCCGGGTGCGCAGGCTGGCGAGGTCGGAGCCGGTGTTGGGCTCGGTGAAGACGGCGGTGGGCAGGATCTCGCCTGAGGCGATCTTCGGCAGCCAATGCGCCTTCTGGGCGTCGGTGCCCCCGCACAAGATGAGCTCGGCGGCGATCTCGGAACGGGTGCCGAGCGAGCCGACGCCGATATAACCGCGCGACAACTCCTCGGAGACCACGCACATCGAGACCTTGGACAGGCCCAGGCCGCCGAACTCCTCGGGGATGGTCAGGCCGAAGACGCCGAGCTCGGCCATCTTCTCGACCACGGGCATCGGGATGTATTCGTTGGCCAGGTGCCATTCATGGGCATGCGGCGTGACTTCCGCCGCGCAGAAGCGGCGCATCTCGGAGCGGATCGCCTCCAGCGTCTCGTCGAGACCGGGATCTCCGACGCTGGCCGTGCCGTCGCTCTGGCTGAACAGGGCGACGAAGCGGGCCCGGTTCTCCGGCGTGTTGCCCTCGGCGWTCAGCATCTCGGCCGCCTCCGAACAGGCAGCGGCCACGGCGTCCTGCGACAGGCCCAGCGCCGGCAAACGGACGATCTCGCCCTGGCTCATCGGGATGCCGCCGAAGATCTGGGCGGCATATTCGCCCGCGCCGATGCGGATGGCGCAGTCCTCGACCGCGCCGTAGCGCCCTTCCTCCAGCAGGCGCTCGCCATAGGCCTTCAGCTCACGCAGCGCCGCGACATAGGTGGCGAGCCAGGAGAGGCCGTGGGCGGCGTGCTGCTCGGCCTCGAGCCGGGCCGAGGAGATCCGGCCATCGGCCTCGACCTTGCGGCGGACGGCTACGGTCGCGGCCTCCAGAAGCGTCTCGAAGCCCGGCAGGGCGGCGGCGACGAGATCGACCGCGCTCACGCGGCTTTCGGATTGCAACGCGGCGTTGGCGCTCATGGTGATCGACCTCCCTTTTGTTGCGGCGCAGCATAAGGGCAAGTCCGGGGAAACCAAAATCAGCCTTTCGGCGAGGGCACCTGTCCGGCCGGTGCAGCGGCGAAAGCTGCAGCCTATTTCCGGCTGGCGAGGACGACGCCGAGAATGGTCACCGCCATGCCGGCGATCTGCAGCATCGAGAGGGTCTCGCCGAAGAGCAGCCAGGCCTCAACCGCGACCAGCGCCGGCACGAGGTAGAGGAAGGTCGCGATGCGGGAGACCTCGCCGCGCCGGAGCATGAACAGGTAGAGCCCGATGCTGCCGAGCGAGAGCACGACCACCGACCAGAGCATGACCAGCGCCATGGTCAGGTTCCATTCGATGCGCATCGGCTCCAGCGCCCAGGCGAAGGGAATCGTGATCAGGAAAGCCGCGGTGTACTGGATCGCCGTCATCGTCCTGAGGTCGCCCGAGACGACACGCGCCTTCTGGTAGAAGGAGCCGAAGGTGACGGCGAACATGCCGATCACGTTCACGACCACCGGCAGCAACACTCCCCAGAGCGCGGCGGGCTCGACCCTTGCGAGCTGGGGTTCGAGCACGAGGGCGATGCCGGCGAAGCCGCAGGCGATGCCGAGCCAGCGCCACCCCGAGATGCGCTCCCCCACCAGGACGGGGGCGAAAAGCGCCGTCAGGATCGGCTGCAAGCCGGCGATCAGCCCGGAAATGCCGGCAGGCAGGCCATGGCGCACCGCCCACCAGACGCCGGCGAGATAGATGCCATGCAGCAGGATGCCGGTGAGCGCGATGTCGAGGACGGCGCGGCGGCTGCGCGGCCAGGGCGCTCCGGCCGCGAGCGCAAGCAGCGCGACAAGGACCGCCGCCGTGCCGAAGCGGAGGGCGAGGAAGGTCAGGGCGTCGGCATAGCGCGCCGAATAGCCCGCCACGATCCACCCCGTCGACCACAGGAAGGTGAAGAGCAGCGGCATTCCGCGCAGGAGAAGAGAYGGCATCGGACCTCGGGAACCCGGTAAGGGCTGCCGTCTCTACTCCCGATCCGTTGGCTGCGACAGAGCCGCGGCGCGGCCTTGCCATGTCTCAGCCGAGGGCCTCTCCCGGTCGATCTCAGTCGCGATCGGGCGCTCCGGGCGGGAAAAGCGGGCGGTAGGGCCGCGCCTCCTCGACGGCGCGGGCGAAGGACGGACGCGCGAGGAGCCGTGCCCGGTAAGCGCGGGCATGGGGAAAGGCCGTGTCGATCTCGTGCACCCAATCGGCATAGAAGAGCGACGGGGCCGCGGCGCAATCGGCTAGGCCGAAGGCGTCGCCCGCCGCCCATTCTCGCCCGGCCATGGCGCCGTCGAGCCAGCGATAGGCCGTGTCGAGCGCTTCGCGCGCCCTGGCGACACTGTAGGGATCGCGATCGTCAGCCGGGCGCAGATAGTCAAAGACGATCGCCTGCATCGGCGTCATGACGTAATTGTCGAAGAAGCGGTCCATCATCCGCGCCGCGAGCGCGGCCTTGGCGTCATCGGGCAAGAGCCGGACAGGCCCCGGATGATGCAGGCCGAGATGCTCGATGATGACGCTGGACTCGACGACCGTCTCGCCGCGGTCGACGAGGACCGGGAAGCGCTTCAGCGGCCACAAATCGACCCATTCCGCCCCGGCTTCCGGATCGTCCGGGCCAAGCACCCGATAGGTGAAGGGCGTCCCGTTCTCGTAGAGCGCGATCAGCACCTTCTGGCTGTAGGACGAAAAAGGGTGAGCATAGAGGGTCAACGTCATGGCATCCTCCAGACCGCTTGCTTTTCGCAATCAGTCTGTAAAGAAACCGATCTCGTTTTGCAACCGGATATGCGGATCCCCTACCCTCCCAGCGCCTCCGCCACATCCTCATAGGTGCGCAAGCCCGTGCGCGGCGCATAGACCAGCACGGCCATGTTGCCCGGCGCGTGCTCGTTCTTCCACATCTTGTGATGGGCGAGCGGGATCTTGTCCCAGGGGAAGACCTCGGACATGCAGGGGTCGATGCGCCGGTCGAGCACGAACTGGTTGGCAGCGCTCGCCTGCTTGAGATGGGCGAAATGCGAGCCCTGAA
This sequence comes from Allobosea sp. TAB14, assembly GCF_052113865.1. Classification (NCBI taxonomy): domain Bacteria; kingdom Pseudomonadati; phylum Pseudomonadota; class Alphaproteobacteria; order Hyphomicrobiales; family Alloboseaceae; genus Allobosea; species Allobosea sp. TAB14. Next base: position 35,027 of record NZ_JBFRDQ010000051.1, read on the forward strand.
CGCGCTTCTGCCGCATCCAGACATAGCGGGCGTCGAAGGTGATGTTGAAGCCGGAGGTGCCGGCGCAGAACACCACCATGCCGCCGCGCTTGGCGACGAGGCAGGAGACCGGGAAGGTCGCTTCGCCCGGATGCTCGAAGACGATGTCGACATCCTTCTTGCCGGTGATGTCCCAGATCGCCTTGCCGAACTTGCGCGCCTCCCTGGTCCATTCGACATATTCGGGCGAATTCACCTTGGGCATCTGGCCCCAGCAGTTGAATTCCTTGCGGTTGATGACGCCCTTGGCGCCGAGGCCGAGCACATAGTCGCGCTTGGTCTCGTCCGAGATCACGCCGATGGCGTTGGCGCCCGAGGCCGCGCAGAGCTGCACGCCGAAGACGCCGAGGCCGCCCGAGGCGCCCCAGACCAGGACGTTGTCGCCGGGCTTGATGGTGTGCGGAGCATGGCCGAAGAGCATGCGATAGGCCGTCGCCAGCGTCAGTGTGTAGCAGGCGGCCTCTTCCCAGGCGAGGTGCCGCGGCTTCTGCATGAGCTGGCGTGACTGCACCCGGCAGAACTGGGCGAAGGAGCCGTCCGGCGTCTCGTAGCCCCAGATGCGCTGGCTGGCCGAGAACATCGGGTCGCCGCCATTGCACTCCTCGTCGTCGCCATCGTCCTGGTTGCAGTGGACGATGACCTCGTCGCCGACCTTCCAGCGTTTCACCTTGGAGCCGATAGCCCAGACGATGCCGGCGCAGTCGGAACCGGCAACGTGGAACGGTGCCTTATGGACGTCGAAGGGCGAGATCGGCTGGCCGAGGCCGGCCCAGATGCCATTGTAGTTGACGCCTCCCGCCATCACGAGGAGCAGAACCTCCTCCTCGCCGATCGACCATGTCGGCACGACCTCGACCTGGAACGAGTCCTGCGGCGCTCCGTGGCGCTCGCGCCGGATCGCCCAGGCGTACATCTTCTCCGGCACATGGCCGAGCGGCGGCAACTCGTCGAGTTCGTAGAGATCCTTGAGCGGTTTCACGGCAGCTTGCGGCTTCGACATCGTCGTCTCCCTGCTCCCCGCCTGTCTTCGTCCTTGCGGCACTGCGGCGGCTTTGGACGGCGATCATGCACCTTATGTTGCAACGCGCCATTCGCCTAAGGAATTACCTTGCAGCGCAAAATGATCGCCCGAAATCGGGATTTTGCCGATTCCTTCACGGTTTCGGCAGATGATCAAGCCGTTCAAGCGAGGCGAGAAAGCCATGCGCGCCCTATTGACGATCGTCGGCCTGCCCGATCTGCCGCTTCTGTCGCTGATCCTCGTCGTGGTCCTGATCCTGCTCGCCGCCCTGATGTTCGGCTGGATTGCCGATCTGCTGCTCGGGGAGAACGCCTACGGCACCGGCTTCAACGCCGGCATCATCCTGATCGGCGCCTTTATCGGCGCCTGGCTCTGGCATCGCTACGGCTTCCCGACGCGCTTCGATGCCGCGGCCGTCAAGGCGGGCATCGCGACCGGCTCGGGGCTTTTGCTCCTGCTCGTCCTGGCGGTCCTGCGCCCCTGAGACGCCGGGCTTTCAGTCGCCGCGGCTGGCGGCGAGCATGTAGTTGACGTCCATATCCCGCGCGGCGCTCCAGCGGCCGGTCAGCGGGTTGAAGACAACGCCGGTCTGCGTGCCCAGCGTGAAGCCGTTGCTCTCGATCGCACCGCCGAGCTCGGCCGGGGTGACGAACTTCTCCCAGTCATGCGTGCCCCGGGGCAACCAGCGCAGCACATACTCGGCGCCGACGATGGCGAGCGCATAGGATTTCAGCGTGCGGTTGAGCGTCGCCATGACGAGGAGCCCGCCGGGCTTCACCGCCGCGCAGCAGGCGSCGACGAAGGCCTCGACATCSGCGACATGCTCGACSACCTCCATCGCCAGCACGATGTCGAAGCGCTGGCCGGAGGCGACGACCGCCTCGATCGTCTCCTCGCGATAGTCGATGGTGAGCCCGCCCTTCTCGGCATGGGCGCGGGCGACGGCGATATTGGTCGGCGCCGGGTCGAGCCCCGTCACCTCAGCACCCAGCCTCGCCAGCGGCTCGGAGAGCACGCCGCCACCGCAGCCGATATCGACCAGCGTCAGACCTTCGAGCGACCGCATCTGCTTGGGATCGCGGCCGAAATGCGTGCAGGCCTCGTCACGGACATAGGCGAGGCGCACGGGGTTGAACTTGTGCAGGACCGCCATCGGCCCCTTCGGATCCCACCAGTCGCGCGCGATCGCATCGAAGCGGGCGACCTCGGCCGGGTCGATCGTCGAGCCTGTGCGTTGCGTCGCAGCCGCCATGAACCGGTCCCTCGTTTATGCGGCGCCGCATTGACACCGCGCCTGCCGCCCGTCATCTACACCCGCCCCGCCGCCAGTGCGAGGGCGACGTTTCGACCCGGCTTTCCAACCGGGACAGCTATCGAGAGCCAAAAGATCGTCATGGCCCGTCTGGTGATGAAATTCGGCGGCACCTCCGTCGCCACTGTCGAGCGCATCAAGAACGCGGCGCGACACGTCAAACGCGAATTCGACGCGGGCAACGAGGTCGCGGTCGTGGTTTCGGCGATGTCGGGCAAAACCAACGAGCTCGTCGCCTGGGCCAAGGAAGCGGCGCCGCTGCACGATCAGGCGGAATACGACGTCGTCGTCGCCTCGGGCGAGCAGGTCACCTCGGGCCTGATGGCGATCGTGCTGCAGGAGATGGGCCTGCCGGCCCGCTCCTGGCAGGGCTGGCAGATCCCGCTCTACGGCTCGGACGCGCATGGCGCTGCCCGGATCGAGAGCGTCGACGGCGCCGGCATCCTCGCCGGCTTCGACCGCAACCGCGAGATCGCGGTCTGCTCGGGCTTCCAGGGCGTGAACCCGCGCACGCACCGCATCGTGACGCTGGGCCGCGGCGGCTCCGACACCAGCGCTGTCGCGCTCGCCGCCGGCCTGAAGGCCGATCGCTGCGACATCTACACCGATGTCGACGGCGTCTACACCACCGAYCCGCGCRTCGTKCCSAAGGCSMRGCGCATGGACAAGGTCTCCTTCGAGGARATGCTSGAAATGGCCTCGCTCGGYTCSAAGGTGCTRCARGTGCGCTCGGTCGAGATCGCCATGACGCAGCGCGTGCCGACCTATGTGCGCTCCTCCTTCGACGACCCCGAAAACCCCAATCCTGGCACCCTCATCTGCGACGAGGACGACATCGTGGAACAGCAGATCGTCACCGGCATCGCCTTCTCCCGGGACGAAGCCCAGATCACGCTCCGGCGCGTGGCCGACAAGCCCGGCGTCGCCGCGGCGATCTTCGGCCCGCTCGCCGATGCCAACATCAATGTCGACATGATCATCCAGGTCGTCTCGGACGACCAGGCGACGACCGACATCACCTTCACCGTGCCGACGGCCGATTACGAGCGCGCCCGCACGCTGCTCGAGAGCAAGCACGATACGATCTCCTATCAGGACATCCAGGGCGCGACCGATGTGGTGAAGATCTCGGCGATCGGCATCGGCATGCGCTCGCATGCCGGCGTCGCGGCCCGCGCCTTCCGCGCTCTGGCCGAGAAGGGCATCAACATCCGCGCCATCACGACCTCCGAGATCAAGTTCTCGGTGCTGATCGACGCAGCCTATACCGAGCTCGCGGTGCGCACGCTGCACTCGCTCTACGGGCTCGACGCAGCCTGAGGCTGCGATACGGCCAACCCAAGGACGTCATGCTCGGGCTCGACCCGAGCATCTCGGAAAAGCGCCCTATCCTGCATGCGCTTCGCCCCGGGAATGACGGAAGGCGCGAGACGCCTATTCCGCCGGATGAGGCGCGCCCGCCGGCTTGTGCTTGTTGCTGCGGAAGAGCCCGCCGAGCTTCACCAGCCCGTCCGAGAGCCTGTTCATGTAAAGGAACAGGACGGGGGTGATGAAGAGCGTCAGCACCTGGCTGATCATCAGGCCGCCGACCACCGCGATGCCGAGCGGCTGGCGCAGTTCCGCGCTGGCGCCGGCGCCGACCGCGATCGGCAGCGTGCCCATCAGCGCCGCCAGCGTCGTCATCAGGATCGGCCGGAACCGCATGACGCAGGCCCTGTGGATCGCCTCCTGCGCCGAAACGCCCTCGCGCAGGAGCACCAGCGCGACGTCGATCATCATGATCGCATTCTTCTTGACGATGCCGATCAGCATCAGCAGGCCGATGATCGCGATGACCGAGAGGTCGAGGTCGAACAGCCTCAGCGCTCCGAGCGCGCCGATCGCCGCCGAAGGCAGGCCGGTCAGGATGGTCAGCGGGTGGATGAAGCTCTCATAGAGAATGCCGAGCACGATGTAGATCGTCAGGATCGCGCCCGCGATCAGGAGGCCCTGGTTCGCCAGCGAGTCCTGGAAGACCTTGGCCGTGCCGGCGAGCGTCGTCGTGATCGATTTCGGCAGGCCGATCTGCTCCTTCAGCACGCCGATGCGGTTGACGCTGTCGCCGAGCGCGACGCCGGCCGGCAGATTGTAGGAGATCGTCACCGCCGGAAGCTGGCCAAGCTGGTTGACCGTGAGCTGGCCCGCCGTCCGCTCGATCCTGGCGAAGGCGCCGAGCGGCACGAGGGTGCCGGTCTTGGTGCGGACGCGGATGGCGTTCAGCCGCTCCGGCGTCCACTGGTCGTTGGGATTGAACTCGACGACGACCTGATAGCTGTCGCCCGTCGTATAGATCGTCGAGACCTGCCGGACGCCGAAGCCCGAATAGAGCGTCGAGCGCAGGATGTCCGAGCCGATGCCGAGCTGGTTGGCCTTGTCGCGGTCGATGATCACCGTCGCCTGCAGGGCGTTGTTCTGCAGGTCGGTGGTCACGTCGAGGAAGGTCGAGGGCTCGCGGCTCATGGCGTCGGCGAGGCGTAGCGCCCCGTCGTTCATCGCCTTCTGGTCGAGGCCCTGGACGACGAGCTGGTACTGGCTCTTCGAGGAGCGCGCGCCGATATTGAGGTTCTGGACCGGCGTCATATAGGTGTTGATGCCCGGCACCTGCGCGAGATCGCGCCGCAGCGACGACAGCACGACGGAGAGCTGCGGCCGCTTGTCCTGCGGCTTCAGCTCGACGAAGAGGCGCCCGGCATTGAGCGCGCCGGCATTGCCGTTGGTCGCGCCGACACTGGACGCGACATGGGCGACATAGGGTGAATGCATGAAGATGTCGGCGACCTGCCGCTGCAGCTTCTGCATGGCGTCGAAGGACACGTCCTGCCGCGTCTCGGTCGCGACCTGAAGCTGGCCGATATCCTCCTGCGGGAAGAAGCCCTTCGGCGAGGTCTGCATCAGCCAGACCGTGCCGGCCATGGTCGCGAAGAAGGCGAGCAGCACCACCGGCTGGAAGCGCAGGCAGAAGGCGAGGCCGCGGTCATAGCCACGCAACAGCGCCTCGAAACCCTTCTCGAGCCAGCGCCCGACGGCATTCTCCTGATGATGCTCGCCATAGCCCGAGAGCAGGCGCGAGCAGAGCATCGGCGTGAGCGTCAGCGAGACGAAGGCGGAGGCCAGGATCGAGACCGTCACCACCACCGCGAACTCGTTGAAGATGCGCCCGACGACGCCGCCCATGAGCAGGACCGGAATGAAGACCGCGACCAGCGAGAGCGAGATCGAGATGATGGTGAAGCCGATCTCGCCACCGCCGGGATGAAGGTCGCGGCGACGCGGCGCAGGAAGACGAAGATGACCATGACGACCAGCGCGACGGTGAGCAGCAGCGTGAACTGCACGTCGTCCACCGCCTGGCGGATCGAGGTCGAGCGGTCGTTCAGCAGCGAGAGCGAGGCCGCGGCCGGCAACTGCTCCTCGAAGGCCGGGATCATCGCCTTGACGCGATCGACCACCTCGACGGTGTTGGCGTCGGGCTGGCGCTGCACCGCGAGCACGATCGCCGGAACGCCGTCATAGCTGCTGCGGGTCTGGGTGTTCTCGACGGAATCGATCACCTTGGCGACGTCGCCGAGGCGCACCGGCTTGCCCGAGCGGGTGGTGATGATGACGTTGGCGAACTGCGCCGCGTCGGCGAGCTGGGTATGCGCCTCGATGGTGAGCTGCTGGGCGCTGTTCTGGATGGTGCCGACCGGCGTGTTGGCGTTGGTCGCGGTGATGGCGGCCTGCAATTCGTCGAGGCCGATGCCGCGMGCSGCMAGCGCSGTCGGGTCGATSYGGATGCGSACSGCGTATTTCTGGCTGCCGAAGATCAGSACCTGCGCGACGCCATCCACCGTCGAGAGCGCGGGCGAGATCACCTGCTGGGCGAAGGCGTCGAGATCGGAGAGCGGCACGACGTCGCTCTTCAGCGCCATCAGGATGATCGGCGCGTCGGCCGGATTCACCTTGCGATAGCTCGGCGGCGTCGTCATCTCGATCGGCAACTGCTTCTGCGTGCGCGTGATCGCCGCCTGCACGTCGGCCGCGGCCGCGTCGATGTCGCGGTTCAGCACGAACTGGATCGCGATCGAGGTCGATCCTTGCGCGTTGATGGTGGAGATCGAATCGATGCCCGCGATCGTGCCGAACTGCTTGATCAGCGGCGTGGCGACCGAGGTCGCCATCGTGTCGGGCGAAGCGCCGGGCAACTGGGCCGAGACGTTGACGACCGGGAACTCGGCGCGCGGCAGCGCCGCCACCGGCAGGAAGCGATAGGCGAACGTCCCGGCCAGCACCAGCGCGACCGACATCAGGATGGTCGCGACCGGGTGCCTGATGCAGAAGGACGAGACGTTCATGAGTGCCCCTCCTGCGCGACCGGCGTGCTCACCGGCGCCTTCTCGCCGCTGGCTCCCCGTTCGCGCACCGCCGTGCCCTGCTTCAGGCGCATCTGGCCGTCGACGACGACGCGCTCGCCCGGCGCGAGGCCTTCCGTCACCGCCGTCTTGCCGCCATCGCTGAGCGCGACCTTGATCTGGCGCAGATCCACCGTCGCATTCGCCTTGGCGACGAAGACGTAGGGACCTTTCTGGCCGGTCTGCACCGCGACGGTCGGGATGACGGTGACGCCCTTCAGCGTGTCCGGGATGAACTCGACATCGACATACTGGCCCGGCCAGAGACGCAGATCGTCATTGGCGAAGGCCGCCTTGGCCGTGATCGTGCCCGAAGTGATGTCGACATTGGAATCGACGAAGTTGAGCTTGCCCACCGCCGGCTGGTCGCCGGCCTGGGGAATTTTCGCCGTGACCACGGCCGAATCCGGCGCGAGAAGCGCGGCATGCAGCGTCGGCAGCTCGCTCTCGGGCAAGGCGAAGGAGACGCGCAGCGGCTTCATCTGCGTGATCGTCAGGAGGCCGGTGCTGCTGTTGTTGCTGTTGGCGCTGACGAGATTGCCCGGCGTGACCATCACGGCGCCGACACGCCCGTCGATGGGGGCGAGGATGCGGGTATAGCTCAGCTTGAGCCTGTCGGCGTCGAGCGTCGCATGGTCGGCCTGGATGTTGGCGGCCGAGCTCTTCTCGTCGGCCGTGCCCAGATCCACCTGCTGCTGGGTGCCGGCATTACGGGCGAAAAGCTGCTTGTAGCGTTCGAGATCGGCGACGTTGCGCGTATGGGTCGCCTCGTCGCGCAGGAGCATCGCCTCGTCCTTGGCGATCTGGGCCTTGATGTCGCGGTCGTCGAGCGTGAACAGCAGGTCGCCCGCCTTGACGAACTGGCCGTCGGTGACGTGCTGCGCGACGATCTGGCTGTCGATACGCGACTTCACCGTCACGCTCGCCGGCGTCTCGACGAAGCCGATGGCGTGCTTGCGGATCGGGAAATCCGCCTGCTCCGCCACCGCCGACACCACAGACACCGCGGGGGCRCCACGCCCGGCACCGGCGGCCTGCGGCGCCTTCTCGCCCTGCGAACGCGTATACCAGACGCCCGCCGCAACAGCGGCGACCAGAACGAAGCCGACAAGAAATCCCGAACGCTTCATAGTTGCCCCACCGGCTCAGGCCATGCGACCAGCCGAAAGCGGCTGCTGCGTCTTGTCATCCGCCCGCTGGGGCCGGATCTGCTCACGGATCGCCCCGAGCGTATCGAGCGCCGACAGGATCGCGTCGTCTCCGACCGAGCCGAGCAGCTCATGCGCGATCGTGCCACGCACCTCGTCGAGATCATCGACCAGTCGCCGGCCCGTCGGGCTGAGATAGAGGAGATAAGCCCTGCGATCGGCCGGATTCTCGCGGCGCTCGATCAAGCCCTGATGCTGCAGGCGGTCGAGCAGGCGCGCCAGCGAGATGGGCTGCAGATCCATCTGCTCGGCCAGCGCGGCCTGGTTCAGTCCTTCCTGGCGGCGCAACCGCGCCAGAACGCCCCATTGCGCCCGTGTCGTTCCGTGCTCCCGCGCACGTTGATCGACATAGGTCCTCATCAGGCGAGAGGTTTCGACAAGCTGAAACATCAGCTCCCGCCGCAGGGGGCGCTTCATGCATAGGCCTCCGTGATTGTAAGCCTGCTCATAGTAAGTCAGATTGCGGCGGTTTTATAGTCACGATTTCGCAACTGCGAGAAATTGCCCGACCATGCCAGGCGCGGCACCGGGCCGAGCCAGAAGGGCGGCCTCCGCCCGACACGGCGTGGCCCTTTGCGGGCCTCATTCGCCCCCGAACCGGGCCGGGCGCTTCTCCAGGAAGGCCGCCACGCCCTCCCGGAAATCGGCGGTGGCGGTCGATTCCGCGAAGGCGCGCTCTTCGGCAGCCAGATGGGCGGCGAGATCATGGCCGGCCGCCTCCGTCAGCAGGTGGCGGACGCGGCCATAGGCCTGCGTCGGCCCTTCTGCGAGGCGGCGGGCGAGAGCGAGCGCCTCCGCTTCCGCCTGTTCGTTGGGGACCACGCGGTTGACGAGGCCCAGCCGCAGCGCCTCGGCGGCGTCAAAAGGCTCGGCCAGCAGCGCGATCTCCTTCGCCTTGCGCAAGCCGACCAGGCGCGACAGGCGGAAGGAGCCGCCGAGATCCGGCGTCGTGCCGAGGCGGGAATAGGCCATCGCGAAACGGGCGTTCTCGGCCGCGACGGCAAGGTCGCAACCGAGCGCGAGGCTGAAGCCGCCACCCGCCACCGCCCCATGCAGGCAGGCGACGGAGGGCTGCGGGAGGCGATCGAGCAACAGCAGGGCCTCGTGCAGCGGCTCCATGATCGCGGGAATCGTCACGGCGGGGTCGCCGCCGGCCAGGAATTGCGAAACGTCGCCGCCGGCGCAAAAACCCTTGCCCGCACCCTTCAGCAGGATGGCGCGGCTGTCGCCGCGCGCCGCGATATCCTTCACGCGGGCGAGGAACAGCTCCGCCATCGGCGCATCGAGGGCGTTCAGCACGGCCGGGCGGTTGAGCGTCAGCACGGCGACGCCGCCATCCCGTTCGAGCAGAACAGTTTCCGCGTGATCTGACATGCGATGGACTCCGTGACGGCGAGGATCGGCGGCAGGCTATCATCCCGCCGCGCCTTGGCGAGGGGTGGCCCCGCGTCGATGAGGCAGCGCATTTGCGTGAACGGCTCTGGCTTCCCGCGGCGCAGAGCTTCTAGACTACGGGCAACATCCCCTCACCCAGAGCCGCCCTTCCCCATGAGCCAGCTTTTCAGCCCCTATCAGCTTGGCAATCTTACCCTTGCCAACCGGATCGTCATCGCGCCGATGTGCCAATATTCGGCCGAAGACGGCAATGCCAGCGACTGGCACGTGATCCATCTCGGCAACCTCGCCCTCTCGGGCGCCGCCCTGCTCTTCCTCGAGGCGACGGCGGTGGAGCCGGACGGACGGATCAGCCCCTTCGATCTCGGCCTGTGGTCGGACGAGAACGAGGCCGCACTGGCGAAAGTGCTCGATTCGGCGCGTCGCTGGTCGGATATGCCGATCGGCGTCCAGCTCGCCCATGCCGGCCGCAAGGCCTCAGTGGATCGTCCCTGGAAGGGCGGCCACCAGCTCGGCCTCAACGAGGGCGGCTGGACGGTCCATGCCCCCTCGGAGGTCGGCTTCGAGAGCTATCCCCGCCCGCCCCGCTCGTTGACGGGAGGCGACATCGCCCGGATCGTCGAGGCTTTCGCCGCCTCGGCGCAGCGCGCCGTGCGGCTCGGCCTCGCGGCGATCGAGCTGCATGCCGCCCATGGCTATCTGATGCACCAGTTCCTCTCGCCGCTCTCCAACCGGCGCGAGGACGAATATGGYGGCTCGCTGGAAAACCGGATGCGCTTTCCGCTCGCGGTCTTCGACGCGGTGCGGGCGGTCGTGCCGGCGGGCTATCCGGTCGGCTTCCGCATTTCCGGCACGGATTGGGTCGACGGCGGCTGGGATGTCGAGCAGAGCATCGCTTTCTCCAAGGCCGCCAAGGCTCGCGGCGCCGATTTCATCCATGTCTCCAGCGGCGGGCTCTCGGCCGCGCAGAAGATCCCGCTCGGCCCGAGCTACCAGGTGCCGCTGGCGCGAGCCGTGAAGGAGGCGACGGGCATGAGCACCATCGCGGTCGGCCTGATCACCGAGCCCGAGCAGGCGGAGGCCATCGTCGGCACCGGCGAGGCCGACCTCGTCGGGCTGGCGCGCGGCATCCTCTACGATCCGCGCTGGCCCTGGCATGCGGCGGCGGCCCTCGGYGCCAGCGTCAAGGCGCCGAACCAGTATCTGCGCTCSCAGCCRCGGCAATATTCCAAGCTGTTCGCCTGAATTCTCCAGATTCGCTCCGTCRTCATCCCGGGCGACCGCAGGGAGACCCGGGATCCAGGCCGGAACGCAACCGACGAGCGCTCAGGCATGGATCCCGGATCTGCGCTTCGCTTCGTCCGGGATGACAGCGCACAAGACACGAAAGCACAGAGCCAAACCCCATGACCGCCTATTCCGATCTCGCCGCCCATTTCGGCCGCATCAGTGCCCTCTCCAACGCCGTCGGCATCCTGCAATGGGATTCCGATGTGATGATGCCGAAGGGAGCCGCCGAGACGCGGGCCGAGAGCATGGCGCTGCTGCAGGTGCTGCGCCATGGCATGGTGACGGATGCAAGGATCGGCGACTGGCTGGCCAAGGCCGAGAGCGACGGCTCGCTCGGCGCCTGGGAAAAGGCCAATCTGCGCGAGATCCGGCGCGTCTGGACGGTCGAGACCGCCCTGCCGGCCGATCTCGTCGAGGCCTCGAGCAAGGCCGTCTCGGCTTGCGAGATGCGCTGGCGGCAGGCGCGGGCCGAGTCCGACTTCGCCGGGCTCCTGCCCTATCTCGCCGAGGTGTTGAACCTCCAGCGTCAGATCGGCCGGGCCAAGGGCGAGAAGCTCGGGCTTTCACCTTATGACGCCCTGCTCAACGATTACGAGCCCGGCGGAAGCTCGGCCAAGATCGACGCGCTGTTCGACGACCTCGCCGATTTCCTGCCCGGCTTCACCCAGGAGGTCGTTGCGGTGCAGGCGCGCCGGCCGGCGCAGGAGCCGCTCGTGGGCCCCTTCGCGACCGAGACGCAGCGGGCGCTCGGCCTCAGGCTGATGGCGGCGCTCGGCTATGATTTCGAGCGCGGCCGGCTCGACATCTCGACGCATCCGTTCTGCGGCGGAGCCGACAACGACGTCCGCATCACCACGCGCTACGACGAGGCCGATTTCACCAAGGCGCTGATGGGCGTGCTGCACGAGACCGGCCATGCGCTCTACGAGCAGGGCCGGCCGCAAGGCTATCTGAACCAGCCGGTCGGCGCCGCCCGCAGCATGAGCATCCATGAGAGCCAATCGCTGCTGATGGAGATGCAGGCCTGCCGCTCGCGCCAGTTCCTCGCCTTCGCCACGCCGCTGATGCGGGAGAGTTTCGGCGGCGCCGGCCCGGCTTGGGAGCCCGAGGCGATGTGGCGCCGCTACACCCGCGTCGAGCCCGGCTTCATCCGCGTCGACGCCGACGAGGTGACCTACCCCGCCCATATCATCCTGCGCTACCGGCTGGAGAAGGCATTGATCGCCGACGCCATGCCGCTTGCCGAACTGCCCGCCGCCTGGAACGACGGGATGAAATCCCTGCTCGGCGTCACCGTGCCGGATGACCGGCGCGGCTGCCTGCAGGACATCCACTGGCCCTCGGGCGGCTGGGGCTATTTCCCGACCTATTCGCTCGGCGCGATGACGGCAGCCCAGATCTTCGACGCGGCGACGCGGGCCGAGCCCGGCATCCTGCCCGGCATCGGCAAGGGCGATTTCTCGCCGCTCGTCGGCTGGCTGCGCGCGAACATCCACGGCAAGGGCTCGCTGCTCTCGACCGATGCCCTGCTGACGGAAGCGACCGGGAGGCCGCTCGACGCCGCGGTGTTCAAGGCGCATCTGCGCCGCCGCTATGTCGAGGAGATGTGAGGCCGACGGGATCGGCACATTGCCTTGTCGTTCCCCGCACAGTCATCCCGGGTGAAGCGAAGCGGAAACCCGGGATCCATGCCGGAGCGTCTCCGAGCAAGGCTCAGGCATGGATCCCGGATCTACGCGGCTTTGCCGCTCGTCCGGGATGACCCGCGCCTTTGTGATTCATCTCAGTGACTTGAACGCGTCGGCTGAAGCGGCACGCGAATCCCTCGAAACGAAAACGGCCGGTCCKCGMGGACCGGCCGTAATCTCATCGAAAGAACGACCGCCTCAGCGCTCGATCATCTTGTTCCAGCGGCTGTTCCATTCCGGGCGCTTGGCGTTGATCGCGTCCCAGTCCAGCGTGACCGCCGTCTTCATGTTGATGTTGAAGGCATCGAGCTTGGCCTGCGCCTCGGGCGTCGGCGCCTTGGCGGTGGTGTTCGAGGGCACGCCGTTGCCGAATGCCATCGCCTTGGCCTGCGCCTCGGCTGAGAGCAGATAGGCCGCAAGCTTCTGCGACAGCTCCGGCTCGGAATTGTTGGCGATGACGCATTCCGCCACCATCAGCACCACCGAACCCTCCTTGGGCTGAGCGTATTCGACCGGAATGCCCTTGTCCTTCAGCGTGGCAACGCCCGTCGGGGTCAGCGGGAAGATCGCGGCGTCGCCCGTCTGGACCATCTCCGAGATCTTGGCCGAATTCGGGATGAATTCGATGACGTTCTTGCCGATCGTGTCGCGGAATTTGGTGAAGCCGGGCTCGACATTGGCCTCGGTGCCACCCTGGATGCGGTTGAACATCAGGAAGGCATGCAGGCCGAAGGACGAGGCGGAGGCCGACTGGAAGACGACCTTTTCCTTGAACTTGGGGTCGGCCAGATCCATCCAGGAGGTCGGCGCCGCCCAGCCTTTCTCGTCGAACATCTTCTTGTTGTAGGCGAGGCCGGTCATGCCCATGTCGATGCCGGCCGCCATATTGTCCTTCATGACCGAGCCGGGCGCGAGTTGGCCGAGCTCCGGGCCGGGCTTCAGCTTCTCGCAGAGGCCGGCGCCGATGGCGCGGACCATGACGCCGTCATCGAGGAACATGACATGCATCTGCGGCTTGTCCTTGGCCGCGGTCGCCTTGGCGAGGATATCGGCCGAGGTGCCGGGCACGACCACGACCTTGACGTTGTTGGCCTTCTCGAAATCCGGGAAGACGCCCTGCGTATAGGTGCGCTCGAAATTGCCGCCGTTCATGCCGATATAGAGCGTCTTGCTCTGGGCGAAGGCGCTGCCGGTGGCGGCCAGCGCGACGGCGGCGACAGTTCCGGCCAAAAGATTGCGACGGGTGGTCATGTTGAAGCTCCCCTGCTTTGCGGCTCTGGATGCGGACCCGCACCCGAGCCGTGGCTGGTGCGGTCGTCGTTCTCCGGCGGCACGGGCGGCCGGCTGAAGCGGGTGATGGAAAAGGCCGCGATCGGGGTCGCGCTTCGGCCGTCGCGGACGAGTTCGGCCAAAACCTCGCCGACGCCGGGCGCGATCTGGAAGCCGGCCCCGGTAAAACCGAAGGCATGGAGCAGGCCGGGCGTCGTGCCGCTGAAGCCGATCACGGGGTTGCGGTCCGGCATCGCCGCCTCCGTCCCCGACCAGAAGCGGATCGCCTGGGCGTGGCGCAGCGCGGGGAAGATCTCGGCGGTGCGGTTCATGATCGCGAGCGCGCCCGTGCCGCGCGGCCGCGAGAAATCGGGATCGCCGAGCGGCAGGCCGCGCTCGCCGCCGACCACGACATTGCCGCGTTCGACCTGACGGGCGTAGATGCCACCGCCTTCCATGCCGATATTGACGGTCATGACCGGGGCCAGCGGCTCGGTGACGATCATCGAGGGATAGATGCGCGAGAGCGGCACCGGCTCGCCGAAATCCGTGGCGAAACGGTCGGCCCAGGCGCCGGCGCTGTTGATGACGACGCGCGCGCTCAGGCCGATGCCCTCGCCCGCCTCCAGCGCGAAACCCTCGCCATTGCGCGTGAGGCCAGTGACCGGCGTGTTCTCCAGCACATGCGCCCCGGCACGGCGCGCGGCGCTGGCAAATGCCGCCGAGACGAGGCGGGGATTGGCGTGGCCGTCGCCGGCGCAGAGCGAGGCACCGAGGATGCTGCCGTCGATCCAGGGAAAGCGCTCGCGCAGGCCGTTATGGCAGACGAGCTCGAGATCGAGCCCCTGATCGGCGACCGCTTCGGCGTAGGCTTCCAGCGCCGCCATCTCGGCTTCGCTGCGGGCGAGCTTGAGATGGCCGGAGCGCAGGAACTCGCCGTCGATGCCGATCAGTTCCTTGAGGCGCGGCCAGATGGCATGGGCGCGCTGCGACAGCGGCAACTGCTCGCGCGGCCGCCCTTGCCGGCGGACGCCGCCATAGTTCACGCCGCTCGCCTGCGCGCCGCAAAAGCCCTTGTCGAGCAGGGCGACGCTGAAGCCCATGCCGCGCAGCGCCAGCGCCGCCGAGGAGCCGACCAGCCCGCCGCCGATGATGGCGACGTCGATGTCGAGATGCCGGCTCACTCTGCTGCCTCCGGCAGGTTTGCCGCGGCCTCCGGCAGATCGGCCGCCAATTGGAGGGCGAGCGGGATCGGCTTCACCGGGGCCTGCGCCCGCAGACGGCCGACGGCATCGAGCGGCTTGGCCGTCGCGGCGGCCAGCACTTCGGCAGAGGCGGAGGAGCACATCCGGCCCTGGCAGCGGCCCATGCCGACGCGACTCACCGCCTTCAGCCGGTTGATCTCGGAGATATCGAGACGGTTCACGGCCTCGCGGATGCTGCCGGCCGTGATCTCCTCGCAGCGGCAGAGCGTGGTCGCATCGTCGATCGTCTCTGCCCAATGGGCCGGGAAAGGAAAGGCGGCTTCGAGCGCGTCGCGCAGCTTGCCGATGCGGGCCAGCTCCGCTTCGAGCGTGACGGCACGGGCCTTGTCGATGGCGAGATCACGATCCTCCAGCAAGGCCAGTGCGGCGCGCTCGCCCGCGCGCTCGGCCGCATCGGCGCCGGCAATGCCGGCACCATCGCCGGCGAGATAGACACCCGCCACCGAGGCCCGGCCGGCGGCGTCGCGCACGGGAAGCCAGGCGCGATCACGCTGATTGAAGCGGAAGGCGCAGCCGGCGAGATCGGCGAGCTGCGTCTCGGAGCGCAAGGCGAGCCCGTAGCCGACGCCGTCGCAGGCGAGGTGCCGCTCGCGCCCACCCTCCCGCCAGGAGACGCCGGAAACCCGGCCCTCGCCCTCGAAGCGCAGGCCCTCAATGCCGGAGCGGATGACGACGCCGTGCAGGCGCAGTTCGGCGACGAAGCGCGCCCCGCGCAGCACGATGCCGGGATCGAGCGGCAGGGCCTTGATGAGATTGAGCTTGGCGGAGGCCGGGGCAGCATCGAGCACGGCGGCGACTTCGACGCCCGCCTTCATGTATTGCCAGGCGACGAGATAGAGCAGCGGGCCGGAGCCGGCGAAGACAACGCGGCTGCCGATGGTGCAGCCCTGCGCCTTGAGTGCGACCTGCGAGCCACCGAGAGTAAAGACGCCGGGGAGCGTCCAGCCGGGAACAGGCAGGACGCGGTCCGTCGCGCCGGTGGCGAGCACCAGCCCGTCATAGGCGACGCGACGGGAGGTGCCGCCGACAGCGATGTCGGCCACGCCGTCACGCAAATTCCAGAGCAGCGCTTGCGGCCAGTAGTCGATGCGGCCTTCGAGCGCAGCGAAGGCGGCGTGGAGCCGTTCGGCCTTGCCGGCTTCGGAACCGTAGAGATCCTTGGTCGAGCGACCGTCCTGGACGAGGCGCTGGCGGTAGATCTGGCCGCCGCAGGCCGGCGCCTCGTCGACGACCAACGGGCGCAGGCCCGCCGCGACGAGTGCCTCGGCGGCGCGGATGCCGGCGGGCCCGGCACCGACGATCAGCGGCTGCGGGCGTTCGCTCATGCCACCCTCGCCGTCCCGGTGACGATGTTCATGCCGGGCTGAAGCGGTGTCGTGCAGGCGCGCAGGCGCTCGCCGGTCTCGGTCGCGACCCAGCAATCCTGGCAGGCGCCCATCTGGCAGAAGCCGGCGCGCGGCTCGCCGGTGAACTCGGTGCGGCGCAGGCTCTCCGTGCGGTTCAGGATCGCGCTCAGCAGCGTGTCGCCGGCCCGGCCCTCGCAAGGCGCGCCGTCAAGCGTGAAGGCGATGACGGGATGATCCTTGCGGGCGATGCGATGCAACAGCGGCATGATCGTCACTTCTGGCCGACGAGGATCTTGTCGAGGCCGAAGGCGCGGTCGAGCACCAGCATGGCGCCGGCGGTCAACGCGATCATCAGGGCCGACACCGCCGCCATCATCGGATCGATAGACTCGGTCGCGTACATGTACATGCGGACCGGCAGCGTCACCGTCTGCGGCGAGGTGACGAAGATCGACATGGTCAGTTCGTCGAAGCTGTTGATGAAGGCGAGCAGCCAGCCGCCGGTGATGCCGGGCAGGATCATTGGCGCGGTGATCCGGCGGAACACGGTCCAGTGCGAGGCGCCGAGCGTCTCGGCCGCCTGCTCGGCGCTGCGGTCCATGCCGGTGAAGGCGGCCATGACGAGGCGCATCACATAGGGCGTGACGATGATGACATGGCTGGCCACCAGCCAGGCGAAGGAACCGGTCGCGCCGATGAGCGCGAAAAGGCGCAGAAGGGCGACGCCGAGCACCAGATGCGGGATGATCAGCGGGGAAAGGAAGAGCCCGTTCAGCCAGTCGCGGCCGGGGAACCGGTTGCGGTCGATGGCGAGCGCGGCCGGCACGGCGAGCGCGACGGAAATCGTCGCGGCCAGCGTCGCCAGCCACAGGCTGTTGTAGAAGGAGGGCACGAAATCGGGATGCTGGAAGATCGCGGCGAACCAATGCAGCGAGAACGAGGTCGTCGGGATCGAGAGCGTGTTCTCGGGCGTGAAGGCGACGAGGCAGACCACGACGAGCGGCGCCAGCACGAAGGCGACGACGAGGCTATGGAAGAGGAGCGCGATGGGGCCGTTCTTGTGCATGGCGCGCGACCTCAGCCCAGAGCCCGGCGGGCGCGCGTCTCGACGAGACGGTTGTAGCCCAGCATGATGGCGAGGTTGGCGACCAGCACGATGATCGCGATCGCGGCGCCGAGCGGCCAGTTCAGCTCCGACATGTATTCGTCGTAGACGACCGTCGCCGCCATCTTGAGGCGCCGGCCGCCGAGCAGGCCGGGAATGGCGAAGGCGCTGGCCGAGAGGC